>NZ_JBVVPW010000010.1:0-231369 GCF_055811385.1 Mesorhizobium sp. WSM4849 | reverse complement strand
CAGCAACTCGTCCCATGCATCGCATCTCCAATCGAATCAACGCAATAATCGCACGAATTACGCGATCATGACACTAGAGCGCTTTGCGTTTTGGTGGAACCAAAACCGCGCTCTAACTCCTTCTTTTACGCATTTTGTCGGACGCCAAACGAAGACGTTTGGCTGCAAAATGCTCTAGAACCACCGCCGTTCAGGCTCGGAACTCTTTGCAATCACAATTCCCAAGAGAACACCGAGCACGCCGCCAAGCATCATCGCCGAAGAAATTGTGCCTGGGTTCTGCTGGACAGTTTCAGTCACGGTGTGCGCCTGGCTACGCAGTTGCCGGGCTGCGCGCGAGGCCCGTTCGGCGGCGCTGTCGTACCAGCCCTGTGCCTCCTCGGCGCGGTCGGAAAGGGTCCGATTTATCTTGGTGATTTCGCGGCGAAGCTCAGCGATCTGCTTCTTCATCGCCTCCTGGGCTTCGTTTGCCGCCTTTGAGGCGCCTGCCATACTGGTGGTTTCGGCCATTGGATTTCTCCCTTTGGTGATCAGATCTCCCTTAGGTAATCAGACAGGGGAAACGGTCGCGGACGCGCAGGGTTCCTTGCCCTGGCAAACCGCGCGATGATTGCGTTATCAAGCATTCCCTTGTGCGCGCGCGTGGCGGGCAATGATGCTCTCCTCGTCGGTCGCGACGACGCGTATTTCAACCTTGCTGTCCGGCCGGCTAATGATCTCAGCATGAGAGGCATTGGATGGCTCGTCGATCGCCACGCCAAGCCAATGAAGCCTTTCGCATATGGCCTTGCGGACCGGCGCCGAGCGCTCGCCAATGCCGGCGGTGAACACGAGGCATTCGAGGCCGCCCAACGTGTTGGCGAGCGCGGCAGCTTCCCTTGCGGCCCGGAAAGCAAAAAGGTCTACCGCTTCGCGGGCGTGGCGATCGTCGCTCGCTTCCAGCGTGCGCATGTCGCCCGAGATGCCGGATACTCCGAGCAGCCCGGATTCCTCATAGAGCATGTGCTGCAGAGCCTCCCCCGCGATGCCTCTCTCCAGCACGAAGTACAAAAGCACGCCCGGATCGATGGCGCCGCAACGCGTGCCCATGACCAGGCCGTCGAGGGCGGAAAAGCCCATCGTCGTATCGACGCTTCTCCCGTTGCGCATGGCGCACAGGCTCGCTCCACTGCCGAGATGGGCGACGATCGTGCGCTTCGCTGCAAGAGCGGGCGATATCTCCTTGAGCCGCCCGGCGATATATTCGTAGGAAAGACCATGAAACCCGTAGCGGCGGATCCCTTCCGCATCATATTTGCGCGGCAGTGCGAAGCGGCTCACGATCGAATCGATGGTCTGATGGTAGGCTGTGTCGAAGCAGCCGACCTGCGGCAGATCCGGCCGCAGCGCTGCAAGTGTCCGGATCGGCGCGAGACTGCCAGGCTGGTGCAGCGGAGCAAGCGGCGTCAGCCTGTCCAAGCCCTCGATCACGGCAGGCGTCAGACGGACGGGTTCGACGAACTCGCGCCCGCCATGCACGATGCGATGGCCGGCGGCGATTAGTTTCCTGCCGCCAAGTTCGCTCTCGATCCAATCGAGCAACGCGTCGATGCCCGCGTTGCGCGCGTCTCCGGCAAGCGGTCGATCACACTGCACTGTTCCATCGGCCGCCTTCGCGCTGAGCCTCGGCGCATCGCCCAGATCCAGCTTGCCACGTGAGACAAGTTGCAGTTCCGCGGAGGTTTCAAGGTCGTATAGTCCGAACTTGATGCTGGAGGAGCCGGCGTTCAGTGCAAGAATTGCGTGTCGCATCAATCGCCGGCCTTCGTCGCGCTGTTCTCCGGCCAGTTCCACTCCTGAATCTCGGGCATGTCTTCGCCGTACTCGCGGACATAGGCCCTATGTTCCACAAGCTTCGCTTGAAGTTCGGCAGCAAGGCCTTTCGCACGTTCGGCGAGCCCAGGTACGTGTTTGATCGCGGCGAGCGCCAGGTGAAAACGGTCAAGTTCATTGAGTACGACCATGTCGAACGGCGTCGTGGTGGTGCCTTCTTCGCGAAAACCATGCACATGCATGTTGTCATGGTTGGCGCGTCGGTAGGTCAGGCGATGGATGAGGTAGGGATAGCCGTGATAGGCGAAGATGACTGGCTTGGTTTTCGTGAACAGAGCGTCGAAATCCTCATCGGCGAGACCATGCGGATGCTTTGAATTCGACTGCAGCGTCATCAGGTCGACCACGTTGACGACGCGAACCTTCAGGTCCGGAAGCGCGGAACGCAAAATGTCGGTGGCAGCGAGCGTCTCCAGTGTCGGCACGTCGCCGGCGCATGCCATGACCACATCCGGGTCCTCGCCCTTCGCAACCGTCCCGGCCCATTCCCAGGCCCCCGCCCCCGCCCTGCAGTGCGCTTCTGCGTCTTCGACGGACAGCCATTGCGGCGCTGGCTGCTTGCCGGCGGTGATCACGTTGATGCGGTTGTAGGTTTTCAGGCAATGCTCGGTGATCCAGAGCAGCGTGTTGGCATCCGGCGGGAAATAGAGCCTGACCGTATCGGCCTTCTTGTTGGCGACGAAATCGGCAAAGCCCGGATCCTGGTGGCTGAAGCCGTTGTGATCCTGCCGCCAGACATGGGAGGTCAGCAGGTAATTGAGTGAGGCGATCGGCTTGCGCCAGGCAAGCTCGCGGGATGTCTTCAGCCATTTCGCATGCTGGTTGACCATGGAATCGACGATGTGGATGAACGCCTCGTAGCACGAGAACAGGCCATGGCGGCCGGTCAGCAGGTAGCCCTCCAGCCAACCCTGGCAAAGATGCTCGCTGAGCACTTCCATGACGCGGCCGTCACGGGAGAGGTGGACGTCATGGGGCTCGATCCGCTGCATCCAGACCCGGTTCGTGACCTCGAAGACGTCGTCAAGGCGGTTGGAGGATGTCTCATCCGGCCCCATCAGCCGGAAATTCCTGGCATCCGCATTCAGGCGCATGACGTCGCGGAGATAGCTTCCGAGAATCCGCGTCGCCTCGGCCTTGGCACCACCCGGACGCGGCACATCGAGCGCCAGGCTTCTCCAATCGGGAAGCACGAGGTCGCGCTTCAGCAATCCGCCATTGGCATAGGGGGTTGAGCCCATGCGCTTGGGCCCGGTTGGCGCAAGCGCCGCCAGCTCTGGAAGCAGACGCCCGCTGTTGTCGAACAGCTTTTCCGGTTCGTAGCTCCGCATCCAGTCTTCGAGGATCTTGCGGTGCGCCTCGTTGCCGCGAGCGTTCGACACCGGCACTTGATGCGAGCGCCAGAAATCCTCGACCTTCTTGCCGTCGACCTCCTTCGGTCCCGTCCACCCCTTCGGGCTGCGCAGCACGATCATCGGCCACAGCGGGCGCTCTCCCTGCCAGCCCGAAGCACGGGCTCGCTTTTGGATGAAACGGATTCTGTCGAGCGCGGTGTCCAGCTTCGTGGCCATCATCCGATGCATGGGAATCGGCTCGTGACCTTCGACGAAAAATGGTTCGTAGCCATAGCCGGCGAACAGGCTTCGCAATTCCACGTCATCCATGCGGGCAAGGATCGTCGGGTTGGCGATCTTGTAGCCGTTGAGATGCAGGATCGGCAGCACGGCGCCGTCGGATGCCGGGTTGAGGAACTTGTTGGAGTGCCAAGCCGCCGCGAGCGGACCGGTCTCCGCTTCGCCGTCGCCAACGACGCAGGCGACCACCAGATCAGGATTGTCGAAGGCCGCGCCGAAAGCATGGACCAGCGCATATCCCAGTTCTCCGCCTTCATGGATCGAGCCGGGCGTTTCCGGAGCAGCGTGGCTTGGCACCCCGCCAGGGAAGGAGAATTGCCGGAAGAGTTTTCTCAGGCCGTCTTCGCCCTGGCCGATTTCGGGATAGATCTCGCTGTAGGTGCCCTCGAGCCACGCGTTCGCGACCATCGCCGGGCCGCCATGACCTGGGCCGCAGATAAACAGAATTTCGAGACCGCGTTCACGGATGACGCGGTTCAGGTGGACATAGATGAAGTTGAGGCCAGGTGTCGTGCCCCAATGGCCAAGCAGCCGCGGCTTGACGTGTTCGGCCTTCAGCGGCTCGCGCAGCAGCGGATTGTCGAGCAGATAGATCTGGCCAACCGAAATGTAGTTCGCGGCGCGCCAATAGCGGTCCATGAGATTGACCTGATCAATGCCTGTTGGCTGCGCGGTGGTCCGAGCCTCGTCGTTCATCGAAACGTCTCCAGAATGCGTTCGCCCGTCGATATCTGGAGTGCGATCGCCCCGGAGAAAGGATTTTCACGGAAATAAGTTCGGCTGGGGCCGCCATTTGCGCCCGCCAATCGCTCTTTTGCAGGAACCTGGAAGCTCGCCAACGGTTAAGGAGACGAGCCGCCGAAATGAGATCAAGCGCTGCCGAGCCGAGCGCACGCCGATCGAGGGATTGTCGCCGGGGAGCCGTTGGGGACAATCAGTGCGGCGGACCGCCAGCCCGCAAAAGGAGCAAAAGATGCTCGACCTTTCCGATGCACGCGACCGAATGGTCGAGGTCCATCTCAGCCGCCGTGGCATCCATGACCGCGAGGTGCTGGAAGCGATGCGTGAGGTTCCGCGCGAGGCCTTCGTCGCTCCCGGCTTTGAAGAATTCGCCTACGAGGATGGGCCGCTGCCGATTGCGGAGGGTCAGACGATATCGCAGCCCTATATCGTCGCCTTGATGATCGAGATGGCAGAGATCGGACCGGGCGACCATGTCCTGGAGGTTGGCACCGGCTCAGGGTACGCGGCTGCCGTGTTGAGCCGGATCGTCGAACGCGTTTACACGATCGAACGCCACGCCGGGTTGGCGGAAACGGCGAAACAGCGGTTCGAAGAGCTTGGCTATGACAATATCGAAGTCCGCACCGGCGATGGCACTAAAGGCTGGCCCGACGCAGCGCCCTTCGACGCCATTCTGGTCGCAGCCGGCGGACCCGGTGCGCCGCTTGCCCTTCAGGAACAGCTCGACGTCGGCGGCAGGCTCGTCATCCCGGTCGGCGACGAACCGCATGATCAGCGCCTTCTCAAGGTCACCCGAACCGGCGCTGCAACTTACAGCGAGGAGGATTTCGGCGGTGTGCGGTTTGTCCCGCTCATCGGCGAGCAGGGCTGGCCCGAGAGCGGCAACCGTATCGCGAACGATCGTCCGTCCCGACGCGCACGCACGCGCAGTCTGCCGGAGTTGATCGCGGCAGCGGCCGAACCGTTGCCGGGCTTCGACGATCCGGCGTTCGGCGAATTGTTCGATCGGTTTGGCGACCGGCGCGTCGTCCTGCTCGGTGAAGCGAGCCACGGCACGTCGGAGTTCTACCGGGCCCGCGCAGCGATCACCCGCAGGCTCATCGAGAAGCACGGCTTCACCATCGTCGCTGTCGAGGCCGATTGGCCGGATGCAGCGGCGATCGATCGCTATGTCCGCCACCGGCCGCCACGGGTCAACGCCGATCCGCCGTTCCAGCGGTTTCCCACCTGGATGTGGCGCAACACCGACGTTGCCGCATTCGTCGACTGGATGGGACATCACAATATGCGCATCAGGCTATCGTCCCGACTGGCGGGGTTCTATGGCCTCGACATCTACAATATGAGCGGATCGATCGCCGCGGTTCTCCAATATCTCGATCGGGTCGATCCGCAGGCAGCAAAGATCGCGCGTGAACGCTATGGCTGCCTGACGCCTTGGCAACATGAACCATCCACCTACGGCCGTGTCGCGCTCACATCGGGTTTCGAGAAATGCGAGGAGGCCGTGCTTGAACAATGCCGCGAGCTGCTTGCCAAGCAGCTCGACTATGCCCAGCAGGACGGCGTCGATTTCATGGATGCCACCCAGAATGCCCGGCTGATCGCCTCCGCAGAACGCTATTATCGGATCATGTACTATGGCGGCGCGCAGTCCTGGAACCTGCGTGACACCCATATGTTCGAGACGCTCGAGCATCTGCTGGAGGCCCGCGGGCCGAACGCCAAGGCGGTCGTGTGGGCGCATAATTCCCATATTGGCGACGCCCGCTATACCGAAATGGGAATTGTCAGGGACGAAGTGAATATCGGCCAGCTCTGCCGCCAGCGTTTCGGCGACGAGGCAGCCTTGATCGGGCTCAGTACCCATTCCGGGACAGTCGCCGCAGCCTCCGACTGGGACAGCGAGATGGAAATCAAGCGGGTGCGGCCTTCCCATAGCGATAGCTACGAACGGCTTTGCCATGATTGCGGCGTCTCGCGTTTCCTGCTCGACATCAAGCGCGACGACGATCTTCGCGATCGGCTTCTGGAGCGTCGGCTGGAGCGCTTCATCGGCGTGATCTATCGGCCGGAAACCGAACTGCGCAGCCATTACGCGGATGCCTCACTTTCCCAGCAGTTTGACGCGTTCGTCTGGTTTGACGAAACCGTCGCGGTGACGCCGCTTGGGCCGGAGCATGTGGGAACGGGCGTTCCTGACACCTATCCGTTCGGGCTCTAATGCATGTCGTGCAAAAGTGTGCAGCGGTTTTGCGATAACGACATGCATAAAACAACAAACTAAAGCGCGTCGCGTGAGGCCGGTCAAATGCGGCGCGCTTTAGCCGCCTCTCGGACAGGCCGCGTCAAGGTGAGTTTCGGCGGAACATTCATCGCGCCCTGCTGTTTCTGGAACAGGACCCTTTTCGAAGGAGTTGTGCCATGAGCGGAACCAAACATCCAAAGTGGAAAAAGCCGAGCGATGCCGATCTGAGGAACAATCCCGGTATCGGGACCTCGAAAGGCACGATCAAGGAAGGCGACGAACTCGTACTCGAAGGCGAAAACACGATCGAGGGCGACGTCGAGAACGACACCAACGCCCTTGGCGGGATCAATCCAAGGCAAAAGATGCGGACGAACAAGTAGCGTCGCTGCGCATCCCGCGCGCTATTCACTCCCAGCAAAAAATGTCGCGGCGACAGTTATTGAGATCAGGCTCAGCATCGCCAGGCCTGCCCTGGCGACGTGCGAGGCTTCCCAAACATCGCGCAAGTCTTTCCAGTCGCCGCTTTGCTTCCGACGGAGCATTGAAAAAAACGTCGCGGCTGGTTTCGACACAGCGACATCCTGCAGCCAGAAATTGTTGACGGGATGCGTTACCAGCCAATAGGTCGCATGCTCCGCCACCAAGAAGACAAGGGCCGCCAAGGTCCACCAGAATCGAGCGCCTGGATAAGGCGTGAGGTAAAGCAGGATGGCGAGTGCAATGATGCCGCCGATCTCGGCAAACCCGCCGATCGTGAAGCCGGGATAGTAGATCGCCTGCACAGATTTGTAGGTGGCCTCCTTGAGGCGCAACTTGCCGGGCAACTCCAACGCGTGCGCGAGCGAGAGCGCCATTGTGATTGCGACCAGAAGAAGGGTGACAACCATGAACGCGCGCATGCTGTTGCTCCCTGAACCGTCCTGGTAATACGCGGCGTAGATAGCGTGCTCGCCGACACGGTAAAATGCGACGAAGGTGGAGCCGCCGCTCCATTTTTCAACGCCGCTGGCATTGAGCCCCACCGCAACGGCAGGGAACCATCGTTAGGCGCGATGGTTGTCACCCTGGATGATCCTCCTCCGAGGAAATCCCGCTGCGAACGACCCACGTCCACGCCGGGGTCGACAGCAAAAACGAGCTACTCATGGGCGCCGGAGCTGTTGAATTGGAAACACATTGGCGCCGAGGAGATGTGAAGCAAGCTTCGGGGAGTGTCCATGACCGATCCTGATCCTGATCCGAACAATCCCGTGCCGATACCGGATAATCCCAATCCTGAGCCTGCCCGGCCGCCTGCTCCGCCGGAAACTCCGCCGGATGAACCTCCGGGCGTTCCTCCGCCTTCTCCTGATCCCGTTCCCAGCCCGCAAAGGCAGCCCGTCGAAATTCCTCCCGAGACACCATCCGAAATTCCCACGGAACCGACCTTCCCGGGTCCGACGGCCAGAGCATTGGACCCAAAAGCGGAAATCGGCTAGGAGGCCGTCGCCGGCCATCCCGGTTTTGGTCATTCGCCGATTTGGCTGGTCGAACGTTCGTTGAGCGTCCCGCCCGTTTGTGCATCGATCGCCGCCAGGCTGACCTCATAGCCCCACAGGCGACGGATATGGCGCAGTGTCGCGTCGCGACTGGCCTCCTCCAGCACGATGCCGTCCTTCACCTTGTGCTCCAGTCGCAACTGTCGGTCGCCGAGCAGATCGACATCCACCACCTGGATATCCGGCCGGCTCGCGCCGATGTCGTAGCTTTGGGCGAGCCCGGCGCGTATTTTTTCGTAGCCACGCTCATTGTGTATCGACGCAACTTCGTAATGCGGTTCGCTGGCGGCATCGGCGAGGATAAAGAACCGCCACTTCCGCATCAGAGCGGGGCTCAGATACTGGCGGATGAAAGATTCGTCGCGATGGTTCGCCCATGCGTAGAGCAGGGTTTCGCGCCAATTGCCGTTGCCGGCGATATCGGGGAACCAGTCACGATCCTCGGCGGTCGGCTCAGTCGATATGCGCTGGATGTCCTGCATCATGTCGAGGCCCAGGGCATAGGGATTGATGCCGGAAAAACGCGGGTCGTCGAAGCCCGGCTGAAAGATCACGTTCGAATGGTTGCGCAGGATTTCCAGCATCGCGCCTTCGGTGATCAGACCGCGATCGAACAGCATGTTCATGAGTGTGTAGTGCACAAACGTGGCGCAACCTTCGTTCATCACCTGCGTTTGCCGCTGCGGATAGAAGTATTGCGCGACGACGCGGACGATCCTGATGATTTCACGTTGCCAAGGCTCCAGGACCAGGCTGTTTTTTTCCAGGAAGTAGAGCAGGTTTTCCTCTGGCAGGTTGAGCGTTTTCTTCCGCTCCGCCATGCCGAGGTCCGTCTCGCTGGCCTTGGTCCCGTCCTTCGAACGCGGGAGCGTGCGCCACAGGTCATTGTAGGAACGCTCTTCGTACTCCAGGCGCTCGCGAACGCCTTCACGCTGCCGCTCCGACGACAGCTTCGGCGGCCGATGGTATCTGAACACGCCCTGTTCCATCAGCGCGTGGGCCGAGTCGAGGATCGCCTCCACCGCGGCCACACCGTGCCGCTCCTCGCAACGGGCAATGTAACCCTTGGCGAAATCGAGATAGCTCAGGATCGCGCTGGCGTCCGTCCACTGCCGGAACAGATGATTGTTCTTGAAGAAATGATTATGGCCAAGCGCTGCATGAGCTGTCACCAGGGCCTGCAGGGCCATGGTGTTTTCCTCCATCAGGTAGACGATGCAAGGATTGGAATTGATGACCAGTTCATAGGCGAGCCCCCGTCCGCCTTTGCGATAGAGCATTTCCTGGTAGAGGAAATGCTTGCCGAAAGACCAGTGGCGATACATCAGCGGCATGCCGACCGAGGAATAGGCGTCGAGCATCTGCTGGGACGAGATGATCTCCATCTGCACCGGATAGACGTCGAGGTGAAGCTCTTCGATCGCGATCGCCTCGATTGCTTCGTAGGCGCGCGACAGTGTCTTGAAATCCCAGTCGGACCCTGAAAAGAGCAAACCGGAGTTGCTGGTTTGGCTGGATTTGCTGGCCTGGTTCGCCATCAGTTCCCCCCTCAAGCACTTTTCTGGAAGGCCGGCTGCCTGGCAAAGAGCTGGCGAAAGACCGGATAGATGTCGGCTGCGTTGGCGATACGGCTCATCTGGAAATTCGGCCATCTCTGGTTGACAGCGCTGTAGGCGCGCCAGAGCGAGGTTCCATTGTCGGTGCTGCCGAAAATATGGCTCTCGCGTTCGTCAATGATCTCGACATAGGCGAAATACTGGCACAGGCGCATGATCTGGCCGTCCATGAGACCGATGCAGCGCTCGGAATCGGTTACGAAATTGTCGCCGTCCGATGCCTGGGCGGCATAGATGTTCCACTCGTTGGAGGGATAGCGTTGCGCGATGATGCGATGCATCTCCTCGAGTGCCGTGGAAACGACCGTACCGCCGCTTTGGGTATTGTAGAAGAAGGTCTCCTCGTCCACCTCCTGCGCCTCGTGCGTATGGCGGATGAAGACGATTTCGGTGCGGTCGTAGCGCCGTTTCAGGAAGAGGTGCAACAGCACGAAGAAGCGCTTGGCCAGATCCTTCTCGCGTTCGCCCATCGAGCCGGATACGTCCATGAGACAGAACATGACCGCATTGGCATTCGGCACAGGCTGGGCGTCGAAACGGTTGAAGCGGATGTCGACGGGGTCGACATAGGCGATCCGCTTGCGGCGGCGCTCAAGTCGCTCAAGCTCTTCCCGCAACGCTGTAATGCGCTGGTGTGCCGCCGCGCTCTGGGGCTCTGCCTCCAGGATTGCGAGTTCCTTCTCAATCGCATCAAGTTCCTCGCGCCTAGGACGCCTGAGCGCAATCCGGCGACCATGGCTGTGTCGCATCGTGCGCCCGACATTGATATTGGTCGGGGAACCGGTCGCGGCGAATCCGGCCCGGCGCGGCTTAAAGGCAAGTATCTCCTTGAGGTTGAGCTTGACCATGTCGGGAAGTTCGAGATCCTCGAAAAAGAGGTCGAGCACCTCCTCGCGTGAGAGCACGAAACGAAAATCGTCCTCCGAGACCGTTTTCCCCGGAGACGAGCCGCCGCCGCCCTGGCCGGGCTTGGGAACCCGGTCGCCCGGGGCGAAATGCTTGTTGCCCGGCAGGATGTGCTGCCGCCTGCCGCTGTCCTTCGCATCGCTGAAGCTCGGCTCTGCTGTGCCCCTCGCCGGCATCGAGACGGCGTGCTCGCTATCGACATCGGCGATCTTGCCGATACGGATCCGATCCCGGATGCTTCGCTTCAGCTCTTCGCGCGCACGCTTCAGGAAGCGCTGGCGGTTGCCGAGGCTCTTGTCCTTCGGGTTCAGTCGGCGATCGACAAAGATCGGCATGAAACCATCCCGGCCGGACTCAGCCCGCCTTGTTCACCCGCATGTACCAGTCCACCAGCCGGCGGACCTGACGTTCGGTGTAACCGCGTCCGACCATCCGATGCACGAACTCGGTATGCCGCTTCTCCGTTACGCTGTCCTGCTTGGAGCCGAAGCTGATCACCGGGAGCAGATCCTCGACTTGGCCGAACATCCGCTTCTCGATGACTTCGCGCAGCTTTTCATAGCTTGTCCATGACGGGTTGCGGCCATGGTTCCTCGCCCGGGCGCGCAACGTGAACTTCACGACCTCGTTGCGGAAGTCCTTGGGATTGGCAATGCCGGCCGGCTTTTCGACTTGCGACAGTTCGTTGTCTAGCACCTCGCGGTTGAGGATCTGGCCTGTATCGGGGTCTTTGTAGTCCTGATCCTCGATCCAGGCATCGGCGTACGCGATGTAGCGGTCGAACAGGTTCTGGCCGTATTCGCTGTAGGATTCCAGATAGGCCTTCTGAATCTCGTGTCCGATGAACTCGGCATAACGCGTCGCCAGTTCCGACTTTATGAAGTCGAGATAGGCGGCTTCCGTTTCCTTCGGGAACTGCTCGCGCTTGATAGCCTCCTCCAGAATGTACATCAGATGCACAGGATCGGCGGCCACTTCCTTGGTGTCGTAGTTGAATGTCTGCGACAGGATCTTGAAAGCAAAGCGTGTGCTGACGCCGGTCATGCCCTCGTCGACTCCAGCGGCATCGCGGTATTCCTGAACCGACTTCGCCTTGGGATCTATGTCCTTGAGGTTCTCGCCGTCATAAACGCGCATCTTCGTGTAAAGCGGCGAATTGTCGTGCTCGGCCAGACGGGTCGAGACCGTGAACCGGCTGAGAATGTCCAGCACCTCCGGTGCACAGGGACTGGAAGCCAACTCGCTTTCGCGCAGCAGCTTTTCGTAGATCTGCCTTTCTTCGGTGACCTGCAGGCAGTACGGCACCTTGACCACCAGGATACGGTCGAGGAACGCCTCGTTGTTCTTGTTGTTCTTGAACTGCAGCCATTCCGACTCGTTGGAATGGGCTACGACGATGCCCTGATAAGGGAAAGATCCGAAGTTTTCCGTACCGTTGTAGCTGCCTTCCTGGGTAGCGGTCAGCAACGGATGGAGGACCTTGATCGGCGCCTTGAACATCTCGACGAACTCAAGCAACCCTTGCGTGGTCCGGTTCAGGCCGCCGCTGTAGGAATAGGCGTCCGGATCGGATTGGCTGAAATGCTCGAGTTGTCTTATGTCGACCTTGCCGACCAGGGCCGAAACGTCCTGGTTGTTCTCATCGCCCGGCTCGGTCTTGGCGATGCCGATCTGGCGCAGCCGCGAAGGCGTCAGCTTCACGACGCTGAACTTGGAGATGTCGCCGGACAGTTCATCGAGACGCTTGGCCGCCCACGGCGAGATCAGGCCGTTCAGCCGGCGCCGCGCGATGCCGTATTTGTCCTCCAAAAGGTCGCCCATGCGGTCAGGATTGAAAAGCCCGAGCGGCGATTCGAAAACCGGGCTGATCTGGCCGCCCACCTTCAGCGTATAGATTGGACGCTGCTCCATCAGCTTCTTCAGCCGTTCGGCGAGCGAGGACTTACCGCCGCCGACAGGGCCAAGCAGGTAGAGGATCTGCTTGCGTTCCTCGAGCCCTTGAGAGGCATAGCGGAAATAGCCGGCTATGCGCTCGATCGTGTCCTCCATGCCATAAAACTCGGAGAAGGTGGGATAAATCTTGATTGTCCTGTTCGCGAAAATGCGGCCGAGCCGCTCATCCATGCTGGTGTCGACCAGGGTAGGCTCGCCGATCGCCTCGACCATCCGTTCGGGTGCCGAGGCATACATCGATTTATCCTCGCGGCAGGCAAGGAGATATTGCTGGATGCTTATCTCCTCCTGCGCCACATTCGTGTAAATCTCCGAAAACAGATCGAAGACGTCGGACTGATTCTCACGCATGGTATCCTCGCCCCGGCCGGTCTGGTTGCTGTCGCCCTTCATTCAACTGTCGGAAAGCCTTTGTGGTTCCCTATCATCACGTAGTGCGTCTGCGACCGGATGTTAGGGGTCCAGACAGATATAGTGAACGCCTGGAAGCCAGCCAGCGAATGGCTCGCACAATGGAACGTTTCCGAGGGATGTCCATTCTTCCATCAGCGCTTGCCGAGTGCAACAGCCCGCTGTGAACAAGCTGTTTTTCTGGAGGAATGAACCATGCCGCCTGCGCCCAGCAGTTGAATTGGCGGCGCACGGGTCATTCGGTGAAGGTATCGACGCCGCGCTGTCCACCCCTGCACCGGGAGGGAGCAACGGTTTCGCTCCTTCTCGGTAACGAGGGGAAAGGAGATGTTCCATGTTCGAGAACAGCATGTGGTTGATCGTCGTTGCTGGCGGCCCGCTACTGCTGGCAATCCTGATCGCCTACGCCCTCCTCACGTGGCGCCATCGGGGGCCTGCAGAGCGCAGAGAAAGCGATCGGGCCACTGAGCGACTGTATCGCGAGGAAAAAGACCGGCCGGGCGGAGGCAGCTGAGAACCGTATCGGCAGCCCGACTTTTGTCTTGCTGCCGCTAATGCATGTCGCGCAAAAGTGTGCAGCGGTTTTGCGACAACGACATGCATGAAAAAAACAACCTAAAGCGCGTCGCATGAGGCCGGTCGAACGCGACGCGCTTTAGACTCCGACACTTTCGGGCCAAAGCGCCCGGATCTGCTTCGGCAACGCGTCCCGCACCTTGGCCGACTGGCCGAGGTCGACATGCCTGGCGAGTACCTTGAACACGGATCTCGTCGCATCCTCGGGATTCACGGGTCGAGTGGATTTCATCTCCTCGGCCACCCGCTGGAGGAATTCCTCCAATGAACGGCTGGTGGCCGGCAGATCACGCGGCCTATACCGATCATAATAGGCTCCGCGCACGAGAAGCGGCAGTTCCGCTCCCAAATTGGCAGCCAGTTCGATCTGCAGCCAATCCCGCAAGGTGCGTAAAACGGCTCCCAGCATATGCCAGGCAACGCGCCTATCGGGCCCGTGGTCGGCCATGATCTCGTCCAGCCAGATGTTTGTCGTCTGCAGGGTTTTGTCAAAAACTTCCAAGCCGGTTGCGCTCATCGTCGCCTCCTTTGGCATGGGCGATCCCAACACCCGCCCCCAACATTCCCCCCAACACTCGCTATGACGGGCAAACGGGGATCGAGCGCAATTGTTTCGTCACACGTTGAAAAATTGCCCAAAGAGCAGCGGCGAATGCAGCTTGGTTCGAAAGCTCAGTTGCCCGGAACCTTCCGCCCCTCTCGCCGGTTTACGGCGGAGGGGTTGGAAATGGGTCAATATTTCAGCCTGTCCGCTGCGTCATTATTGCTCGCGAGCGGCTATGCCGGCGCCCGGTCGGTACTTGAGCCCGCGGGAGCGGAAGCGCAGCAGATAGCCATATTGTTCTGGGTAATGCTAAGCGGCGGCGCCGTCATCTGGCTGGGCGTGGTCGGCCTGCTTCTTCATTCAGCCCTATTCAATCGCCGCAGGCTGGCCGAAAAGTCTGCCAGCAGCATCATCCTTTGGGGCGGCGTGGTCTTCCCGTCGGTCACGCTTTGTGCCCTGCTCGCCTATGCACTGTGGCTGATGCCTGGCCTTCGGCCCTTCGCGCAGGCGAGCTCCGCCGCCCTGCGGATTGAAGTCACCGGCAGGCAGTTCTGGTGGGAAGTTGTCTACCGCCCATCTCAGCGTCCGCCGATCGCTTCCGCCAACGAGATCAGGCTGCCGGTCGGCGAGCGGGTCGAATTGACCCTGAAAAGTGCCGATGTGATCCATTCCTTCTGGATCCCACCGCTCGGCGGCAAGATGGACATGATCCCCGGCCGCACCAACAGGCTTTCGCTCATGGCCACGAAACCCGGTATCTTCCGCGGGCCCTGTACGGAATATTGCGGCACGTCTCACGCGCTGATGGCGTTCTCGGCCGTGGCGATGGAGCCCGAAGCATTCCGGTCCTGGCTCGCCGCCCAGGCAATTCCCGCGGAAGGGGCCGGCGCGAGCGGCGGCGCGCTATTCCTGCGCCATGGCTGCGGGTCGTGCCATTTCGTCGCGGGCACCGATGCGCGCGGCCTGATCGGCCCGGATCTTTCGCATCTCGGTTCCCGCGTTACCGTCGGAGCCGGCATCCTGCCCAACACCGAAGACGCCGTCGCCCGCTTCATCGCCCGGCCCGACCTGATCAAGCCCGGCTCCAGCATGCCGGCCTTCGAGATGTTGCCGCCGGACGACATTCGCGCCATAGCCGCCTGGCTGAGAGGCCTGCAATGAGCGCTGCGATCAAGGAGCGTTCGCGGGAGGAATACAAGGCGCAGGAAGAGCGGCTGCGCGCCGTCTGGGCCAATCCGGCCGGCTGGCGCTACTGGACCTCGGTGAACAATTTCCAGATCGGCCTCTGGTACGGCTCGGCCGCCTTCGCCTTCATGCTGTTCGCCGGCGCGCTCGCGCTGCTGATGCGGCTGCAGCTCGCCGTGCCCGACAACGACTTCCTGTCGGCCGACTTCTTCAACCAGGCGTTCACCCTGCATGGCACGGTGATGATGTTCCTGTTCGCGGTGCCGATCTTCGAGGCGGTCGCGATCTTCCTGCTGCCGCCGATGCTGGGCGCGCGCGAGATGCCGTTCCCGCGCCTCGGGGCGTTCAGTTTTTGGAGCTTTCTCCTCGGCGGTATCTTCGTCTGCGGCTCGATCTTCTTCAATGCGGCGCCGTCGGCAGGCTGGTTCATGTATCCGCCGCTCGCCACCGACAAGCAGCTCTCCGGCATCGGCGCCGATATCTGGCTGCTCGGCCTTTCCTTCATCGAAGTCGCCTCGATCGCGGCCGCCGTCGAACTCATCGTCGGCATCATGAAATGCCGCGCGCCGGGCATGCGCATCAACCTGATGCCGCTCTTCGCCTGGTACCTGCTGATCGTTGCCGGAATGATCCTGTTCGCCTTCCCGCCGCTGATCGCCGGCGACCTCCTTTTCGAGATGGAACGGATGTTCGACTGGCCGTTCTTCGACGCAGCGCGCGGCGGCGACCCGCTGCTGTGGCAGCATCTGTTCTGGATATTCGGCCATCCGGAAGTCTACATCATCTTCCTGCCGGCGATCGCGCTGATGGCGATGATCGTGCCGACTTTTTCCCAGCGTCCGATCGTCGGTTATTCCTGGATCGTGCTCGCGGCAGTGGGGACGGGGTTCCTCTCCTTCGGCCTGTGGGTGCACCATATGTTTGCCACAGGCCTGCCGCAGATCTCGCTGGCCTTCTTCTCGGCGGCCTCCGAGGCGGTGGCGATCCCGACGGGCGTGCAGATCTTCGTCTTCATCGCCACCATGCTGGCCGGCCGGGTGATCTTCTCGACCCCGATGCTGTTCGGCACCGGAGGATTGGCCATCTTCGTCATCGGTGGCCTGACGGGCGTCATGGTGGCGCTCGCACCCTTCGACTGGCAGGCGCACGACACGTATTTTGTCGTCGCGCACCTCCATTATGTGCTGATCGGAGGCATGCTTTTTCCGGTCGTGGCCGGGCTCTATTACTACTATCCGCTGATCGACGCGAAGAAGCTCTCCGACCGTCTCGGGCGGCTCGCCTTCTGGCTGATGTTCTGCGGCTTCAACATCGCCTTCTTTCCGATGCATCTGAGCGGGCTGCGCAGCATGCCCCGGCGCGTCTTCACCTATCCGGCCGAAATCGGCTTGGACTGGCTGAACCTGATCTCGACGGCCGGAGCCTTCATCTTCGCCGCCGGCGTGCTGGTGGTCGTCTTCGACGTGCTCAGGCCGAAGCACAGGGAGCCGCGCGGCGAATTCAACCCATGGAACGCCGGCACGCTGGAATGGATCTCCGAGCCGGAGGAGAACTGGGGCGTCCGCTCGATACCCATCGTTCGCAGCCGCTACCCCCTCTGGGACCAGAAGGATCTTGCGCGCAAGGTCAATGGCGGCCGCTATTACCTGCCCGACGCGGAAGAGGGATGGCGCGAAGGCCTGGTCACCTCCGTGCTCGACGCCGAGCCCATCCAGGTGCTGCGGGTCGGCGGCACGTCCCATGTCACGATCGTCTCGGCCCTCACGCTCGGGGCCGCCTTCATCGCGCTTACCTTCCACTGGTGGATCGCGACGGCGCTGGCCGCAATCACCTGCTTTTGCGCCGTCATCTATTGGCTCTGGACGGGCACCGGAGAAATCCCAGAGAAGCCGGAAAAGGATGTCGGTCTGGGGCTCAGCCTGCCGCTTTATGCCTCCGGCCCCGATTCGGTCGGCTGGTGGGCGATGTTCATCACCATGGTGGGCGACGGCACGGCCTTCGCCAGCCTCGTCTTCGGCTATTTCTTCTACTGGACGATCCATATCGACTTCACCGCGGGGATTGCCGGGCCTGACGCAGCCTGGTCGCTGGCGGCTGCCATCCTGTTCGCTGCAGCGTGGGGATTGATGGTGGCGGCCCGCATGTTCAACAGGCGCGGCGCCACGGCCGCTATGCGCGGCTTGCTGCTGCTGTCCCTGCTGACGACCGTTGCCGCGTCCGCCGCAGGCTTGGCCGCGCCGTGGTCTCGCGGCATGGACCCGACGCGCCACGTCTATCCCGCAATCGTGTGGATCCTCGTGATCTGGGTGCTCGCCCATGCGGCGCTCGGCACGGTCATGCAGGCCTATTGCCTGGCTCGCTCGCTGGCCGGCCGACTGACGCCGAAGCATGACATGGATCTAAGCAATGTGGTGCTCTACTGGCATTTCCTGCTAATTACCGCCGTCATCACCTTTGCCACTATTGGCCTCTTTCCGGCAGCGATGTGAGGCGGCGATGCGGCTCATTCCGAGAGAGATCGAAACGCTCTGGACGCTGTTTACCGCGCCCGTGGTGTGGGTTGCGCATTTCCTCGTTTGCTACATAGGCGCGGCGATCTATTGCGCTAAGCCCGAGCTTGTCGGGCTGAGTTTCAGCGCTGTGCGCGCGGGCATCGCCGCCGCCACTGTGATCGCCCTTTCACTCATCGCGCTGTCCGCATGGCTCGCTTGGCGGCAATGGGGCTTCGGCACCGACGATCCGCCGCATGACGATCCGACGAGGCGGGACCGGACCCTGTTCCAGGGTTTTGCGACGCTGCTGCTCTCGGGTCTCAGCTTCATCGCCGTGATCTTCACCGCGATGCCCGCGTTGTTCCTGACGGAGTGTATCCGGTGAGACGCGCATGCCTCATCCTCGGTCTCTTTGTCCTTGCCCTGGTCTGGCTCGGACCGCTGCTCGACGCCTGGCAGGATTCGTTTTCGGCGCACATGCTGGCGCATATGGGAGTGGTGGCGATCGCTGCGCCGCTGATGGCGATTGGGATCCCGCTCGGCCCGACACCAGATGCAAGCCGGGCGTTCACCCTCGCCCTTCCCGCCTCCCTCGTCGAACTCATCGTCGTCTGGTCCTGGCACGCGCCGGCCTTGCGGACGCTGGCGGAAAGCTCGCTGTTTGCGACCGCCATCGAGCAGGCCACGTTCCTCGCCGCCGGGCTGTTCTTGTGGCTGACCTGCCTGCCGCGCCGCGACTCGGATACCGCAGGCAATGCCGCCGGCGCTTTCGCCCTGCTTCTCACGTCCATCCATATGACCTTGCTCGGCGCGCTGCTGGCGCTGACCCCAAGGCCGCTTTATGGGACAGGCGAGGTAAGCTGCCTCGGCGTCGCGCTTTCCGCGCAGCAGGATCAGGAGCTTGGCGGCGTAGTCATGCTTGTGGTCGGCGCCGCGGTCTATCTGGCCGGCGGTGTGACGCTTTTTGCGCGCATGCTCGCCGCCCCGCCGCGAAAGGCGGTCTGATGCATATCAGCTGGAAGAAGCTCGCCATCGCGCTTGCCATTCTGCCCTTTGTCGTGGTGCTGGCGGCCTGGATCGGCTTTTTCAATGTCGGTGCCTCAAGCGGCCATTGGAAGATCACGGAATGGTTTCTCCATTTCGCCATGCGATCGGCTGTGCGCACCTATGCCCTGGCGGTCGATGTTCCGGAAGCTTTGCCGCGCCATGCGGTCCAGCCGGCCGCCGGGCATTTCGCGCGCGGCTGCGCCATCTGTCACGGTGCGCCGGGCGAACCGCGATCTCCTGTCGTCATGAGGATGCTGCCGCAGCCGCCTGACCTTGCCGGGACCGTCGGCGAATGGTCCGACGCGGAGCTTTTCCGCATCGTCAAGCACGGCGTGCGCTTTACCGGCATGCCGGCTTGGCCGACTCAGGAACGCGACGACGAGGTCTGGGCGATGGTCGCCTTCCTACGCGAACTGCCGTCGATGGACGAAGCCATCTATCGTGATCTCGCCTATGGAGAAAGGCTTGCGCCTCCTGCAGGCGCAGCCGGAGCCCTCAGGCAGGCGCTCGCGGATTGCGCCCGCTGCCACGGTGCGGACGGGCTCGGGCGCGCTCCCGCGATACCCGTTCTCGCCGGGCAGAGCGAGGCCTATCTCCTTGAAAGCCTGCGTGCCTATGCCGAGGGAGGCCGGGCAAGCGGGTTGATGAGCCTGCCCGCAACTGAGGCAAAGCCTCAGTTCTGGCCGGACCTGGCCAAGCATTTCGCCGCCCTGCCGACGATGCACCCCGGCGTCGGGGGCGATCCCGCACTTGTGCGGCGCGGCAGGGAAATCGCCGAGAAAGGGGTGAAGGACGCCGGCGTGCCTGCCTGTCTCGGCTGTCACCGGAGACACGACCGCAGCCCGCTCTATCCCTCCATTGCCGGCCAGCCGGAGCGCTATATCGAGGCGCAGCTTGGGCTGTTCAGGGCGGGAAAGCGTGGCGGAACGCGCTTCGGCCATCTCATGGCCAATGCCGCGAAGGGCCTGACAGACGACGACGTCCGTGCGCTTGCGGCCTACTTCTCCCTATCGGCCGCTCCGTCCGCAACCGGAACGCGATAAGCGCGTTTGCGTTCATTCGACCTTCCGAGGTCTGGTGAAAAACTTGCTTACCGCCCTTCTCGTGCTGATCATTCTTCTTGTCGTCGCCGGCGGGGCCGTCTTCTTCCTGTCCCGCGAAGAGGCGACAGTTCCGATCGCGGAGACCTATGGCCCCAACCCGACCCTGCCGGACCCCAATCCGACCTGGCTGCCGACCGTCCATGTCGCCAAGGCCAGGCCGTGGCCGCAGGGCACGAAGCCGACGGCGGCCCAGGGATTTGCGGTCAACGAGTTTGCCGGCGGGCTCGACCATCCGCGCTGGCTGTACGTGCTGCCAAACGGCGACGTGCTGGTGGCCGAGAGCAATGCGCCGCCCAAGCCGGACGAGGGCTTCAGCATACGCCGCTTCTTCGTAGATTTCTTCCAGAGTCAGGCCGGCGCGGGAACGCATAGCGCCAATCGCATTTCGCTGCTGCGCGATCAGGATGGCGACGGGGTGGCTGAAACCAAAACCGCCTTTCTCACAGGGCTGTTCTCGCCATTCGGCATGACCCTGCTCAACGGCAAGCTCTATGTCGCCAACGCCAATGCAATTGTGGCCTTTCCCTACCAGGAGGGCGCGACCGAGGTCACCGCACCGGCGGAGAAGATCGTCGACCTGCCTGCGGGGAGGAACCACCACTGGACCAAGGACGTGACCGCCTCGCAGGACGGGACAAAGCTCTATGCGACGGTCGGATCCAATTCCAATGTCGGCGAGAACGGCTTGGAGGAAGAGGAGAACCGCGCCGCCGTGCTGGAAATCGATCTCGCCTCGAAACAGACGCGTCTCTTCGCCTCCGGGCTGCGCAATCCGAACGGCCTGTCCTGGAATCCGGAAAGCGGCGAGCTCTGGGTCGCCGTCAATGAGCGTGACGAGATCGGCAGCGATCTCGTGCCGGACTACATGACTTCGGTGCGGGATGGCGGCTTCTACGGCTGGCCCTACGGCTATTTTGGCCAGCATGTCGACGATCGCGTCGAGCCGCAGCGGCCCGACCTCGTCGCCGAGGCGATCAAGCCGGACTATGCGCTCGGGGCGCACACGGCTTCATTGGGCCTGACCTTCAACACGGGCGACCTGTTCGGTCCTCAATACAGGAATGGCGCCTTCGTCGGGCAGCATGGCTCGTGGAACCGCAAGCCGCACAGCGGCTACAAGGTGATTTTCGTACCGTTTACCGGCGGCAGGCCCTCCGGTCCGCCTCAAGACATCCTCACCGGCTTCCTCAGCGAGGACAACAAGGCTTTTGGCCGTCCTGTGGGGGTGGCGATAGACCGGAGCGGCGCCCTGCTGGTGGCGGATGACGTCGGCAACAAGGTCTGGCGGGCTGTTCCATCTCAGACACAATCGACACTTTGAGCGGTTGGTGCTGCCGGCGACCCGATGAGGAAGCGATAGGACACCGCTTGCCATTGCCTGTCGGACACGGTGTTCCGGCGCCGATCAAGCCGAAATCAAGATGTCGGCACCGGTCCGCGCCCGCGTACGTGCCGGACCCTCTGACGCATACGATCGGCAAGGGAAGCGATCGAGCCTTGCGCCGTACGCGCCCCAAGAACGGATTGCAGGACGACACCCTGCGTTGCGAATTTGTGCTTGAACGACTC
The DNA here is from genome assembly GCF_055811385.1 of Mesorhizobium sp. WSM4849. Taxonomy (NCBI): domain Bacteria; kingdom Pseudomonadati; phylum Pseudomonadota; class Alphaproteobacteria; order Hyphomicrobiales; family Phyllobacteriaceae; genus Mesorhizobium; species Mesorhizobium sp. WSM4849. The sequence continues at coordinate 209,928 of NZ_JBVVPW010000010.1, read as the reverse complement.
TGCGCCGCACAGGAAATCGACCGTGCCCAGGCCGTGATCGATCGACCACTGTATGTAGTCCATCATCAGGATCATGCCGGGCGACGCCTGGCTGAAATCCGGATCGAAAGTGGTCACGAACGCCATCATGGTGTGGTGCTGGACGAAGTTGATGGAGACCGCGACCATCGCGCCATCGCATTCAAGTACGAAAATGCGCAGCACGCCGGCGCGCGCCAGCGCCTCGACGAGTGCCGCGAGCACTGGCGCTCCCTCTTCAAAAAGTTGGGATTCACGCTTGCGCTCCACCAGCCATCTGCGCTTCAGGGCAGAGAGCCGGTCTAGTACCGGCTGCAATGGCTCGTCTGGCGCAAGCAGGCGAAATTTTATTTTCCCCGCTTCTTCCAACGTCTTGACGCCGCGCCGATAGTTCTGCCGCGTCTTTTTCGATTGCTCCGCGAACCACGCGGCTCCGCTCTGCCACTGTCCAGCCACGCGATAACTGACTTCCTCTCTGTGATTGGGGCGAAGCCTGATCCCGCCGGAGGTATCCGGAGTGAAAATTTTGCGAACCGCCGCACCCGGCAAGAGATGATTGAGAAAGGCAATATCGAAGCCACCGGCGTCACAGATCTGGGCCCATACGTCCTGCAGGGCCGATAACGAGCATTCCGGAGCAACGAGGATATCCCCGTAATCGGTATAGCTGCTGGCCGCCCATTCGAGAAACCGCAGCCCTTTGCGCTTGCCGATCGTCAGGGGAACGACGGCAACCAGCCTGTCACCGTTCCAGACCAGGCCGATCCGCAGTGCGCGCTGGTCACGGTCCGCCACGGTACTCCACCATGCCGAAATCCAGGCATGACTCTGAAAGATCAGCCCGTCGGTGCGATGCCAAAGATGCATCCAATCGGCTTCGATCGCAGCCAGGCGATCCGCCGAACGGACAACTTCCAGGCGCTCTGCGCTCGAAGCGTCAATCGAAACAATGGTGTTCATGAAGGGGAACGATCCTGTGGCTGAGCGATGACATCGGGACGCCTCGGGAACAGTCGGACGACATGCCCTCCCATCTTCTTGAGCGGCAGGATGTAAAGCCCAAAGAGCGACTGATAGTCGCGCACATCGCGATCTATCAGGCCAAATTTGAGGTCTTCATCCGGATCCGGGACAAACTGCGTCCCGAAGAGGCGATCCCAGAACGAAAACAGCAGGCCAAAATTTTTGTCGTAGTGGCGAGGGTCGATGCTGTGGTGCACCTGGTGCCAGTGCGGACACAAGATGATGCTGTTCAGCGGGCCGAAGGAAATCTTGAAATGGGTATGGCGAACGAAGTCCATCATCAGGATGTTACGGATGACATAGACGTTGATGCCGAAGATAGCGATCTCTACTGGATCGAGCGCGATCAGGCTCCAGATGCCGAAGCAGATCCCCGGGATGACGCCATCCCAGATACGGTTCATCAGGTCGTCCAGCGGATGAACTCGATCCTTGGTGATTCCCACCATCACCTCGGCCGAATGATGCACTTTGTGCAATTCCCACAGGAACGGGAAGTGGTGCTGGGCGACATGGTAGAGATAGTACGAAATATCGTAGGCGATCAGCATGGTTGCGGTGAAGATGACGATCGTCACCGGTCCGGCCGGGCCGTCGATGAGAGGCGCCTGGATATCAAAGAGCCAGCCGATTGCCTGGTGTGTCCCATAGCCCACGGCGGCAACGAAGGTGACGCCGGCAGGGATGAGCAGGAAAGGCATTATCGCCCGTTTGGTGACCCAAAATAGAACATCCACTCGCGCCGACGGGTGCAGGATGACTTCCGCCGGGAAAGCGAAATCGAAAAAGTCCCTGAGGGATTTATGCTCGACGGTTCGCCAGTAAGCAATGACCGCGCTGCCCAGTGCTGTGAAAAAAAGCAGGCCGAGCGTCAGCAGATTGACGTTCGCAAGCTTTTCCACAATCAATCTGGCGAATTCAGAAAACATCGGTGCAGTGGCTCCTGGGCCGTGAGATGGCGATCCGGCGAATTGCGAAGCAAAAAACTTGCCAAATCCACTGCATGTTGCCCGCAACCAGGTGGCTATTGCGGCTGCAACGAGCAAAGCACGCCGGATTTGTGCCAGAACTAGCAGATCAACCGTAACAAAACGCTAAATGCCCTGATGTAATTAATCTCGAATACGGCCGGAACACCGGATAGGCCGCTCTGCAGCGGCGCCGGGCGCTGTCTTTACGACGGGGGGATTGCCGCCAGGTGGATCTTAATTCCGTCTTCGCCCACTTCGCCGTGCCAGGCGATGCGTTCGGCTGGCTGCCTGGCGCCAAAACGCGGTGAAACCCAGCCGCCTTGCCCCGGTGCGTCGCCGCCGGCGCGGATCTCGACCGCAGCGTCCGGAAAGCGAATGGCCATCAGCGGCTCATCGCCGCGCAGCACCATGATCGTGCTTCCGTCCCGGTTGGTGCCGAGGCCGGCTGCGAGTTGAAAGACGACCTCGGCCACGCGCCTGCCGCCGAGTAGTTGGTCGGTCACGACGATCCCGTCGGCCTGGTGCATCACGGTGCGCTGATGCACAACGCCGAAGCGGCTTCTATACCCGTCATGCTGGGCGCGCAGCCTCCAGTGCGTTCCCGGCTCGCTCTCTACCAATGCCGCAGCCGCCTTGTGCGACCAGTTGAACATCCCGGCGATGATGCTTTGGCTTTTGCCCTCGATATTCAGCGTGTTATGCGCCGGTGTAGAGCGGAGCCAGTCGCGCCAGACGCCCCCCGAACCGTAGAGCCAGGTGCCGGGGTCGACCAGCACCGGCTCGCCATCGACGCACAAGGTGAGCGACAGCGCGTCGGCATGGCCGTGAGCCGCTATCGAGAGATAGCCGAGCGGGCCGTGGTCGAATGTCAGATCGATGCTGCGGCCGTTCATCTCACCGCGCCAGACGGAGAGCCCGCCTTGCGTGAACGTTTGCAGCCCATGCGACGCCGGTGCCGGTTCCGACGGCGTGCCAAAGAAAAGCGCACGAAAATCGTCTGGCGCCGCCGCGTTGCCCGGCATCCATAGAAAGCCAAGGATGGCGGCGGCGACGGATCGGACATAGTCCGGCTCATCCCCGAGCGTCAGCACGCGACCTTCATCGTTGTCGCCAAAGCCGGCGGCTGGTGGGAGCCAGGCGACGAAGTTGGCAAATGCGGCCAGACGCGCTTCGACGGGCGAGGGAAATGGCGTTCCGGCCTGGCGTGCCGCAGCGGCGCACAGCAAGATGAGTTCGACGGTGAAGGCCGCATATGTCGGGGTCTGCTCGGCACCGGCGCCATCGGCGAGAATCTGCTTGCGCGCCTCAGCCAGGAGGGCCCCGCGTGCAGCGTCGGGTGCGGTCCCCAACGCCAGGCCGACCAAATACTCGCCAGCCAGTTCTGCGACGAGATGGTTGTTGGCGGAGGAAAATCGAGAAGGGAACCGTGGCAGCCAATAGGCGCTTGCCGCCAGTATTTCACCCACTTGCTGCCGTGTCGCCGCGCCCAGTCGGTCGCCGACGAGGTCCATGGTGACAATCAGGCTGATGGCTCGCAGCGCTACTTCGATGCCGGAGGCCCAGCCAACCCCTCGAAACGGCGGATTGGCTGAATGCCAGCTGCCGATCGCCGCCTCTATGGCCATCCGGGACCGGTCGTCGCCGGCGAGAAGCAGGTGGGCGGCCAGTGGCGGCAGCTGCTGCAGCCGGTTGATCTCCCAAACGTATTTTACATCGCCGCGGCCGCCGCCATGGCGAAAATCGATATCGAAAGTATAGGTCTCGGGGCCCGGCCAAAGCCTGCCGGTCACCGGATCAAGGCGCCAAAGCTCGGGAGGAAACAGCCGATCGCTGTCGCGCCGTGGCCATGTCCGCCCAAGTGCGGAAAACTGGCCCGCAAGCGTGTTTTGCGCCGCCGCCGCTATGGCTTGCCGTTGTGCCGGTATCGCAGCCAGCGCGGCATCGCGCAATCCATGCAGCACCGGGTGCAACTGGGGCGAAGCAAAGCGCTCCCAGCCATCGTCTTGACGGCGCGAAGCGATCCTTCGACGCTGCTCGCCCAGCCGGTGCAACACCTCAGCCAGCTCCATGCTGCGCAACCGGTTGATGTACCAGCCGATTCTCATACGCGCTCCGCCAAGGTTTCGATTCTTATATACCATGCTGTCGAAAAGCCCTGCGACGGCAATCCTCCTTTTCCGATCCTGCGGTTAATATCTCCGACCATGAGACGGAGAGTGGCGATGAGAAGGATGGCGTGTGTTGCAGCGTGGGTGCTCGGCATGGCGATAGCCGCCAACGCTGCGCCGATCCCGCTCCAGCGCGGCGTCGGCGTGCATGAATGGCTGAACTGGTCGTCGGTAGACGACGATGGATCCTACCGTTGGCCGCCCTATCGCAGCGAGGAGGAGTGGCGCGCTGGACATAGGCCGCTCACCGATTGGCCCGGCGGCGACGCGTTTGCGCGCATTCGATCGATGGGCTTCGACTTCGTCCGGCTGAGCGTCGACCCCGGCCCTCTGCTTGCCAGCGAGGGCGCCAAACGGCAGCAGGCGTTGGACATACTTGCCGCCGCGGTCGAGCGGGTCACGTCGGCCGGCCTCAAGGTGGTTTTCGACCTGCACGGCGTCACCCAGGTTCCGGCCTACAGCATGGAGATGATCTATGACGGTGCCGACAGCGAGGGCGTTGCCAGCTATCGCGAAATGGTTGTGGCGGTCGCCACCATGCTGGTCAAGGTTGGCACCGACAAGGTAGCCCTCGAGCCTTATAACGAGCCGGCGTATTACCCTTGTGATTCGAGCGGGAGCAATGACTGGCAGCGGATCATGGCAGACACGGTCCGCGATATTCGCGCAGTCAGCAGCGAACTCACCATCGTCGCAACAGGCGCCTGTGGCGGCAGCATTGCCGGACTGGTCAATCTCACCCCGGGGTTTGACGATCCGAACCTCTACTACAGCTTCCACATGTATGAGCCGCACAGTTTCACGCACCAGCGGCCCGACGGGACAGGTGCCTTCGCCTCGGGCCTGCCCTGGCCGGCCGACAGCAGCACGCCCGAAAAGGTGACCGAAACCCTTAAGGCGCAGATGGACGCGGCCGGCTTGAGCCCGGTCGAACAGGTGATGAACATGGTCGCGGCGCGTGAAGCAATCACCCGATATTTCGAGCACAATTGGGGCCCGAGCCAACTCGAAGCGAGCTTCCGTCAGGCGGTCGACTGGGCCGAGGCGCAGGGCATCCCAAGCCGGCGGCTCTTCATGGGCGAATTCGGCGCCATCCTCATGTCTTCGGACGGCCGAATGGGCGCGTTCGACGCTGACCGTCTGCGCTATCTCACGGCGGTGCGCCAGCTGGCGGAACGCTTCGCGATACCATGGTCTGTCTGGGAATTCTCTAATCCCTATGGAATGACCGTCATCCGGCCCGAAGGACCTGCGGTCCCGGACCAGGAGATGTTGCGGGCACTGGGCCTGCCATAGGTGCCATTACCCTCTGCGGGTAGGCAGCCGGGCGGCAACGCCACCTGTCCCCGCCGCATTGGATCGAGATCGGTCTGCCTTCGTTAAATGGCCCGTCTAGCCAGCATTCTCGCTGGCTATCAATCAAGCGACGGCAGGAGCTACGGTCTGCGGCCGCAACGGTCGGTGGTACTTAAATAAGGCCGGCAGAGTCTGATCGAACCGATCAACCTCTGCCTTGAATCACCTTGGCGGCTTTTTCCTCGCGATCCGGTTTCGTCGGCAACCAAGTGTTTAATACATTCGTCGTAAATAGCGGCGCCAATACGCGCGCCCAGGGAAGAGATAATGTGTGGAATTGCCGGCTGGATCGGGCCGAGGGTCGAGAATCCACAAGATCGGGCCGCCGGAATGTCCAACGCATTGCGGCATCGTGGTCCCGATGCCGAAGGCACCGAGTTCTTGGACTTGAACACCGGCGAGAACCAATTGGCATTGGTGCATCGCCGGCTGGCGATTATTGACCTAAACGCCGAATCAAATCAGCCGATGCATATCGACGACGGCCGTCTCAGAATTATTTTCAACGGCGAAATATACAACTATATCGAGTTGCGCCAGGAACTGATCGGCCTCGGTCACCAATTTCGAACGCGCTCCGATACCGAGGTGCTGCTCAGAGCTTATGATCAGTGGCACTTGTCCATGTTTGACCGATTGAGCGGCATGTTCGCCTTTGCGCTCTGGGATGCTCAGAGGCACGAATTGATCCTCGGCCGGGATCCCTTCGGCAAAAAGCCACTTTACCTCATGCAAAGCAAGAAATTGCTGTCCTTTGCCTCAGAGATCAATGCGTTGCTGTCATCGCAGGCAAATGCGCAGCAGCTCGATCTGGACGCCGTGCACGAGTATCTGCGCTGGCGTTACGTGCCTGGACCACGCACGCTTTTTAAACAGATCCGCAAACTTAACCCCGGAAGCTATGCCGTTTGGTCGCAAGGGACAGTGACGGAAACGCGCTATTATACGCCTCCAGATCAAACGGAGCTGACCGAGGATATCGACGACGAAACCGCCAAGCGACGATTCCTGGAACTGTTCGACCATTCCGTCGAAATCAGAATGCGCAGCGATGCACCCTTTGGCGCCTTTCTCTCCGGAGGCCTCGACTCGTCAGCAATCGTCGCCCTTATGACCAAGCACAGCGACAAGCCCATTCGTACATTTTCGGTCGGATTCAGCGAACCGGCTTATAGCGAACTCCCATTCGCCCGACGCGTCGCCGACCATTTCAAGACTGATCATTGCGACCTGGTCATTGAAGCGGACGACCTGATTGACCACCTGCCCAAGTTGATTCGCCATCTGGGGGCGCCGGTTTCACAAAGTTCGGATATTCCAATTTACCTGATGTCGGAGCGAGCCTCGCAGGACGTCAAGATGGTGCTCACAGGGGAAGGGGCAGACGAGGTCCTCGGCGGGTATCCCAAACATCGCGCAGAGTCGCTGGCTGGAATCTACCGGTCGCTCGTTCCAGTCTTGCTCCACGACAACCTCCTCGCCCCTTTGATCCGCGCTATGCCTGGCGCATCGGCCAAGTTCGATACATTTGCCCGAAGCGCGGGCGAAAGGGACTTTGCCACCCGGATGATCTCCTGGTTTGGAGCCATGACGGCGCGGCAACACGGTCGCCTCACCGGTGCGCCGGCCAATTGCCGCAATCAGCGTAACAACCTCCCGTTCTCCTCAAGCGCGAAGGCATCCCATCTTCGCCGGGCGCTGTTTTTCGATCAGACATCGTGGTTGCCCGACAATCTCTTGGAACGAGGCGACCGGATGATGATGGCCGGTTCAATCGAAGGAAGAATGCCGTTCCTCGATCGCGATCTGGTTGCGTTCGTCAGCAAATTGCCGGATCGCTACAAGGTGGGTTGGCGGATGGGTAAGCTGATCTTGCGCAACAGCATGGCCAACATGCTTCCTGAGGAAATTCTCAACCGCCGCAAGATCGGGTTCAAGGTGCCCGTCGCCGAATGGTTCCGCGGGTCGATGAGGAACTACGTGCACGACCATCTTTGCTCCTCTCATTCCGTCATTCGCAGCTATTTGAGCGCGAAATACCTTGATCAAATCGTCTCGGAGCACACCAAGGGCGCCGCAGACCACGAAAAGCTGATATGGGCGCTGTTGAATTTGGAGATATTCCATCGCGAGTTCGAGCTTGGGGCGCCGCAGTGACGCCAATGGGATCGGATGTCGCACTCGACCTACAGCTGCTCGTCGTAACCTCAGCGTCCGCGTTTACAGGACAGCGTCAGCGCTTGACCGATTGAGCCTTTAACGCGACCGACCTCCAGACGTCGCAGATCGCGCCGACAAATGGTGCGAGCTCAAGCCGTTCCCGATGCACGGCCATCGCGGCAGCACCAAGCCTGGCTCTCAATGCCGGATTCTCGACCAGCCGTGTCAGCGCCTCGGTCAACGCCGCAACATCGCCGGGCGGCACCAGCAACCCGGATTGCTCGTTGGTGATGATGTCCTCCACGGCGCCGACAGGCGTCGTCACTACCGCGAGACCTGCAGCCATGCCTTCGATGACCGAGACGGGCAGGTTTTCGGCAAAGGAGGGCAGCACCAGAATGTCCGCCGAAGCGATCAGCGAAGCGACCTCGTCGGGCCCGACCCAGCCAGGAAGGGCAACGCGCTCGGCAAGGCCCAGTTCGGCCGTTCTCATCCGTGCCGCCTCGACGTCGCCATCGCCGGCGATCGTGGCGCGCCAACCCTCGATGGGTTTCATGCGGTGTAGCGCATCGATCAATTGCGGCACGCCCTTGCGGTCGCCGATGCGGCCAAGGAACAGGATATGGACATGGTCGCCGCCACCGACATGCGCCAAGGAGGGAACCGCCGTGGCGTTGGGAATGATGACAATATTTCCGGCCGCCCTCGGTGCCCGGCTGGCGACGAAGTCGCGCCAAAGCCCGCCTAAGACGATCACCCGACCGGCACGCTCGAACAGAGCCTCGATGCGGCGGCTCATGAAACTGCGATCGTCCTTCCAGAATGTCTCATACTGCGCCCCGTGCAGATGCAGGACATAGGGTATCGACAGCAGCCGTGCGCAGGCGGCGATCACCAACTTGCGATAGGTGCTGCCGGAGACCGATATATTGATGTGGATGACATCGGCGCGCTTGGCCAAACGCGCCGTGAGCATCCGCAAGCAAAAGTCCAACATATAGAAGATCGAAAATCCGACATGCCCAGGGCCGCGGCTGGCAAGGAAGCGCACATCGATGTCGGCGATCTCCTGCCGCTCGAACTCCTGCTTCAGCGCCCCCATGATGCGGTCGATGCCTCCCTGCCCCGAAACGCCCGAAGGCGTCGCGACAAGCACATGGACTTTTCGATTGTGAACCAGACGCTGCAACATGAGCCCATTTCAGAACGACAAGGCAAAGGTTTCAAATAGGTCTACGACGAATCCGTTAGTTCAAACTGAATCTGTTCACCCTTTGCCGTCATCGCACTGGATTTTCCGCCGGTCGACGGTTAATCGAAGATGAATTTCCCGGGGACAACCCTTTGCTGCTCCGCTCCACGCTCATCTATGCCCCGGCGATCCTGCTGACGCGGATTTCCGCGCTGCTCCTGCTGGTCATCGTGACGCGGTTGATCGATCAGACCGAGTATGGCCTGCTGACCCTGGTGGTGACCGTCGGCGAAATGACCGACATTGCCGTCACCAACTGGCTGCGCATCGCTTTGCTCAGGCTTGGCGGCAAAGGCGACGTCAGCCGCGGCAGCCTGATGCTGGCCGGGCGGGTGTTGCTTGCCAGCACCGCACTGGCGCTGATTATATCCGTGGTCGCCTCCGCAGTGATCGTGCCGGAGCGCTGGGTCGGGTTCGCGATCGCCGTCTGCAGCTACCTGATCGCCGGCTCCATCGGCCGCTTCGCGCTGACGGTGCTGCAGATGCAGCAGCGTCATTCGGTCTATTCGATGCTCGAGTTCCTGCGCGCCGTGCTGCAACTCGCGCTGCCGATCGGCGCCATCGTCATGTTTCAAGACTCCTTTCTGACGGTATCGCTCGGCTCGAGCCTCGGCGTTTTAATCGCCGGAATCGTGGCGGGCCTAATGGCATCCCGACGCGTCGTTGCCGGTCCGCCACGCTTCACCCAAAAGGAGTTCTTCGTCCTCGGTGTGCCCCTGGTCATCATGGCGCTGGTAGGCTTCGGCCTGCACAGCGCCGAGCGTGTGTTCCTCAAGATCTACTACGATGCCGGCGCAGTGGCGATCTTCGCGGCCGCCTACGCACTGGCCCGCCAGCCCATCGATATGGTCGCCAACTCCATCAACATGGGCGCCTTTCCCGAGGTGGTCAGCCGGTTCGACGACGACGGGCCTGCGGCGTCGGGCCGGCTGCTGTCGCAATTGATGGCCTTGATGATCCGCCTTTGCCTGCCGGTTGCGGCAATGCTGGTCGCACTCAGCAGCGATATCACGCAACTCCTGCTGCCCTCCGAATATCACGGTCGTTTCGGCCTGCTCTTTCCGATCATCGCCTTCAGCGTGCTGTGTGCCAATCTCGCGAGCTTCGTCTATGGCACCGTGGTGCATGCGCACAAGCGTCCGTGGCTGCTGATCATCGCCAATTCCTTCGGCTCGGTGGCGACAATCGCACTGTCCGTGCTGTTGATCCCTCCAATGGCGGAGGTCGGCGCTGCTTTAGCGCTGGCGGGCGGATCGCTGGCAGGCCTTTTAGCCTGCATCATCATCAGCGAACGGCTCACGCCGGTGCCGGTGCCATGGCGCGACATCGGCGTTTCGGTCGCCATCTCGCTCAGCACGGGGCTGGCCGCCAGCCTTGCCAGCGCTCTGCTCGGTGATATGCCGGCCATCTTCTCGCTCGTCGCCGGCGGCACCGCTGGCGCAGTGGTTTTCTTCGGGCTGACCTGGCTGTTCTACCCTGCCGCCGCGATGCAATTCGTAGCCAAGCTGAGGGCGCGGCTACGGCTCGCATAGACCCGCGATGGCATTTTGAATTTGCCGTTCGGACCGATGCTGTAGCCCCAGGCGGTCGCCCTGTTTGCTGGGGAAATCGCTACTTAAAGATCGACCTTTCGGCGTCCCCGACGGTCCCTTAGCTCCCGGCACAGCAGCGCTGCGTAGGCAGTGTTGGTGTCATAGTAGCGGCGCCACAAGCGTCGCGGCTCCTGTGCCACGCGAAACAACCACTCCAGACCGGCCGCCTGAACCACTCTTGGCGCCCGGGCAACCTTGCCGCCATAGACGTCGAAACTGCCGCCCACGCCCATGACGAAACTCGGGGTGAGTTCGTCACGATAGCGCTTGAGAAAGCGCTCCTTGCGCGGCGTCGGCATCGCCACCAACAGGCAGTCGGCGCCCGAGGCGTTGATCGCCTCGACGATGCCGGCCTCGTCTTCCGGTTTGAAATAGCCATTGCGCATGCCGGCGACGACGAGGCCCGGATGATCCCTGGCAAGTCTCATTCTAACGGCATCGAGAACGGATTGTTCGGCGCCGAGAAGGAAGGGCCTGAAGCCACGCTTCGCGCAGAGGCTCAACAGATTGATCATGATGTCGACGCCCGCCACCCGCTCCGGCAGCACGACGCCGCAAAGACGCGCCCCCCAAAGCACGCCGATGCCGTCGACGTTAATCACATCCGCCGTCGCAACATCCTCCCGCAGCTCGGTATTGTTGCGCATGTTCACAAGCTTGGCGACATTCACCACCACATGATGCAGCGGCCGCCGCAGGGTCATCGCCTCATCGGCGATGGCCAGCGTCTCGGCCATGGTCAGCGCATGGATCGGCGCGCCAAGGAACTCCCGGCGCCGCGACGCCAACAGGCGATGCTGCGCCCATGCCGGGTCGTGCGCGGTCATGCGGCCTCCTCTGCATTTGCAGGAAGCGCCAGGTGTTCGATCGTCGATTTCTTGCCTTCGATGCGGGCGTCGGGCTTACGTGCCTTGCGCCAGGTCCACAAACCCCTTGTGTCGATGAGCTTCTTGTCCTTGAGCGCTTCGGGATCAACCAGATTGAACTGCCGATGGTCGACCAGCAGGACGACGATATCGCACTGGTCGATGGCGGAAAGCGCATCGGAAAAGACGATGCCTTTGCCCTCGAGCTCATGCGGCAGCCTGTGTGCGTTGGGTTCAGCCGCAATGATCTTCAGGTTGGGAATATCTGACAAAAGCTTCACCACCTCGACAGCCGGGCTCTCGCGCATATCGTCGATATTGGGTTTGAAGCTGAGGCCAAGGCAAGCGATCGTCTGCTTGCGGGAAGGATCGAGCAAGGCTTCTATGTCCCTGACCACCGACAAGGGACGCTCGGAATTGATCCGGCGTGCCGAAGCCATCAGCCGCGTGCTGTTAGGCGCGGCGTCGATGATAAAATACGGATCGACCGCAATGCAGTGGCCGCCAACGCCCGGGCTCGGCTGGAGGATGTTCACGCGGGGATGCCGGTTAGCCAGATCGATCACCTCCCAGACGTTGAGCGACAGATCCTGGCACACCGCCGCAAGCTCGTTGGCAAAGGCGATATTGACATCGCGGAACGCGTTCTCTGTCAGCTTCACCAGTTCCGCGCTTTCGGCCTGGGTCGTGAACAGGTCGCCGGCAACAAAGGTCGAATAGAGTGCCGCGGTGCGTTCCGACGACTTGCGCGACAGGCCGCCGATCGAGCGATCATTGTTGATCAGTTCGGTAAGGACCTTTCCCGGCAACACGCGCTCGGGCGAATAGGCGACCAGGACATCGGCCTGTTCGCCATGCACGACAGGAAATTTGAGATCGGGCCGCAACTCGGCAAGCAGTCCCGCCATGATGCGCGTCGTGCCGACCGGTGACGTCGATTCCAGCACCACAAGATCTCCCCGTTTCAGCACGGAGGCGATGCTTCGTGCCGCCGCGAGCACATAGCTCACGTCAGGCTTGTGGTGCTCTGTCATCGGGGTCGGCACTGCGATGATAAAGGCGTCCGCCGGCTGCGGCGTACTGAAAGCCCTAAGCTTGCCGTTGGCTACAACCTTCTGGATCAAACCATCGAGGTCCGGCTCGACGATGTGGATTTCGCCGCGATTGACTTTCTCGACCACCGCTTCGTTGACGTCGACGCCAATGACGTCGAGCCCGCGACTGGCGAAGATGGCACAGGTCGGCAGGCCGATATAGCCCATGCCGATAACGGAAACGGTCTTGATCTCAGCCATGATGCAGCAGTTCCTCAACGATCCGGTTACCGGCCCGGCCATCGCCATACGGGTTGTGTCGTTCCGCCATGCCGCGATAGGCGGCCTGATCGTCGAGCAGGCTGTTGGCATTCAACAGGATTTTTTGGATATCGGTGCCGACGAGACGGGCGGTACCCGCCGCGATCCCCTCGGGCCGCTCGGTATTCTCACGCATCACCAGCACCGGCTTGCCCAGCGAAGGCGCCTCTTCCTGCACGCCGCCGCTGTCGGTCAGCACCAGATAGCTCTGCTTCTGCAGAAACAGGAACGGCAGATAATCCTGCGGGTCGACGAGATGGATGTTCGACACGCCGCCCAGTTCTGCGTTGACCACCGAGCGAACATTGGGGTTGGGATGGACCGGATAGACGATCTGCACGTCCTGGCGCATTGCCAGCCCCTTCAGCGCCGTACAGATACGATGGATACCGCCGTCGAAATTCTCACGGCGATGTCCGGTGACGAGGATCATTTTCTTGGCGGGATCGAGGAACGGGAAGCGGGCGGCGAGTTTTGCCCTCATCAGCTTGTCGGCGTCGATTGCGCCGGAAAAATGCAACAGCGTGTCGATCACCGTATTGCCGGTCACGAAGATGGTGCTCGCAGCCTTTCCTTCGGCGATGAGATTGTCGCGCGCCTGGATGGTCGGCGCGAAATGCCAGGTCGCGATGTCGCCGGCAATCTTGCGGTTCAGTTCTTCCGGAAAGGGAGAGTTGATGTCGTGGCTGCGTAACCCTGCCTCGATATGGGCGACCGGGATGCGCTTGTAGAAGGCAGCCAGGGCCGCGGTCATCGCCGTGGTCGTGTCGCCTTGCACGAGGACGATGTCGGGCTTAGCCTTGTCCAGCACTTCGGCCATGCCCAGCAGCACGCGCGAGGTCACGTCGAACAATGTTTGGCCGGGTTGCATGATGTTGAGGTCGTGATGCACCGGCAGGCCGGTCAGTTCAATGACCTGGTCGACCATCTCGCGATGCTGGCCGGTGATGCATGTCTCGGTAACGAAACCTGGATGGGCAAGCGCGGCACGCACTACCGGAAAGCACTTGAGCGCCTCTGGCCTCGTGCCGAACACGATCAGCAATTTTTGCCTGGATGGCAGTTTCGGACGTGAAAAGACGTTCATTGCTGATCCTGGTCGCTGGAAGGCGTCGCGACCTGCTGATTATTCGCTACAAGAGCTATAGCGGCAGAAGCCGCCTTCGTGACCTTAAATCTTAATATATGATTAACAGCCAAGCCCACGATCTCCTGAGGTAACTCTTATGAAAGCCTAAACCGGTAGGTAACCTGGCACAGTAGTCTTGAAAAAGAACATATTCGATTGACTAATATTTTAATCATCGGCCACATCGCCGGATCTTGGCGTTGGGAAAATGAGCTTCTGCTTCGGTTGAACGCAGCTGGTCACGTGGTTTCCAGCAGCCGCGCGGAAACGCCTGCGCCGCTCGCACGCGGCCTGGATATTGTGCTGGCGATCGAGAGCCGGCGTTTCGGTCCCTCATTGGCAAGCCGCTCCGAGTCGTTGCCGTCTGGCGGTTCTGGTCCAGCCGACCTCATAATCGATCTCACCGGCACTGCCGCACGACGTGGCACGCCGGTTCTGACGCTCGAATTTTGCGGCCACAGCACCTTCCCCGCTGGGGTGGCCGAGATGCTGGCGAGCGGGCGATTGCCCGAACTTGCCGTTCGCCTCGATGGCGTCACAGTCGCTCGGGGGCGACCGATGCTCAGCGATCGGCTCTGGCTGTCTCGCAGTTGCAACGACCTGCTCGCCGGGGCCATCTCGCTGGTTGCGCAAAGCGTCGCCCGTTTTTCCGCGGGCGAACTTGTTCCGGTTGCCGATAGCCCGGCACCGATCCTCAGGAACGGCGGTTTTGTCCGGCACTACCTGCCCTTTTTCTGCAAGGGATTGATCGATCGCGCCGCGCAAAAGCTCGGACGTGGACGGCGTCCCTTCTATTGGCAGGTTGCCTATCGGCTGATCGACGGGCCAGGTGTCGCCGAAACCGGGCAACTCGACGGTAAGCCGTTCACCGTCCTCGCGGACGATGGTCGGCGATTCTACGCCGATCCATTCGTCATCGAGCGCGATGGCCGCCATTATCTGTTTGTCGAGGAATTTCCCTACGCTACCGGTCGCGGCGTGATTTCTGTCGCCGAACTGGGTGACGACGGCACCTTCGGTGTGCCGAGGGTGGTGCTGGAGGAAGCGCACCACCTGTCGTATCCGCAGGTGTTCGCTCAGGCCGGCGAGATTTTCATGATTCCTGAAAGTGGAGCGGCACGCGAGCTTGTGCTCTACCGCGCCGCGCAGTTTCCCGATCGCTGGGTACGCGATACCGTGCTGATGACGGACAAGGATTTCAATGACGCCACGCTGCTCGAATCGGATGGGCGCTTCTGGCTGTTGGGGACGGAGCGGTTCGGTTACGGCAGCGCGTCGGATACGATGACGGTCTATTCCTCACCCTCGCTGCGCGGGCCGTGGGTTGCGCATGCGCTCAATCCCATCGCCGTCGATCACTCGGCCGCTCGGCCCGGCGGCGCCTTTATTCGCCGGGGTGACGCCGTAGTTCTGCCGGTGCAAAACGGGTCGAGAGCCTATGGCGGCGGTCTCGGGTTGATGCGCCTGGACCCGCTTGACGATTTCGACGTCCGTTTTGCGCCGCCCCGCCCGATCGGCCCGGGACCGGCATGGGCCCGCACGGGCATTCACACGCTTAATCGCGCAGGCAATGTCGAGGTTGTGGATAGCGCCGGCTGACGCGTCCGGAGGTTGCGCTTAGTCGAGCCGATCCAGT
Source organism: Mesorhizobium sp. WSM4849 (assembly GCF_055811385.1). NCBI lineage: Bacteria > Pseudomonadati > Pseudomonadota > Alphaproteobacteria > Hyphomicrobiales > Phyllobacteriaceae > Mesorhizobium > Mesorhizobium sp. WSM4849. The sequence goes on along the minus strand of NZ_JBVVPW010000010.1, from coordinate 194,402 downwards.
TTCGGCTCGGATGCAACCGCGGCCGAGGAAATGCCCTTCGGCTGCTTTCTATACGGCGCGTTTCTATAGGCAAGCAGCAGCACCACGATGATCGCGATCTCCGGCGATTTTGACGAGAGCGCGTTGTTCGACAGCGCAGCAAGCAGGAACGTCATGGTGCCGATCCATGCCGGCAGCGCCGCCGCGCGCAGCAGCCGAAAAATGAACCAGAATACCAGCACGATGAAGAGCACGGCTATGGGCAAGCCGAAGAGCATGATGATGACCACCGGCGCGCTCTCGATGTAGGGCAGATGCAACTTCTCGTTGACGATCGCCAGCAGGTCGTCGACGTTCATGCCAAACAGGACGTCTTTCCAGCTCACAAGTCCGAACACCTGGTAGATCGTCACCCGCGCCATGAAATTTTCGTCAAAGATCGTGTTGCCGAATCGATTCAGCAGCCCGCCCGAAAACAGTATCGCCATCAGCACTGCGCCGCCAGCCAGGGCGAACAGCAGCACGACGGACTTGGCCTGCCGCTGATGCTTGAGAGTCAGGCGCGGCCAAGGCACGAACATCAGCAGAATGAGGGTTTCTGCGGCAGCGAGCATCAGCGCGGCGCGAGCGCCTGACGCAGCACAACCGACGAGCAATACGAAGATCGCCAGCACCCGCACCCATATGCGCCAGCGCGTCAGCGGCACGAACCCGATGGCTGTGGCGCAGAGCGCACCTAGTGCCAGCGGGTGCGCCGACAGGCCGATTGGCCTGAACTGCAGTTCGTTGAGACCATAAGGCAGAAATCGATGTTGCGTCACCGCTTCGATCGTGCCCATCACGGCGCTGACGATCACCATTCCAAGCACGACGTCGCCCAACGCCCGCCGCACTTCTGCGTTCAAGGCCAGCATCAACAGGCCTGCGGCGCCCGCCACCAGATAGGTATCGATGATGAACCCGGAGGAGCCCGCACGGCGGGTGATGAACAGATACGGCACCAGCGCGAAAATCAGCGCGGAATAGAGCATCAATGCCTTGAATATTCCAATTTCGTCGCCCTGCAGCAGAAACGGTCGGCTGAAAAGAACGACAGGAAGCAGCAGAAAGATAGCATAGGTGCCGAAATGCAGTTTCTCGTAGAATGAGCCACCGTCGGCGGTATAGTCGACGACCATGTTCATAATCTGCGGCGACACCGTGAAGCGAAGCAGGAACGCGAACGCCGCGCATAGGAAAAACAGAAGCGACAGTGCGTTCTGACGGCGCGCCTGGCTGGACAACAATCGTTCCGATGCGGCAGCGGGATAGCTCATGGCCCATCCAAGTCGGGGTATTCAAACGGCATTCCGGCCAACGAGATCCATTCAGAGGCCCGCCGAACGGACGCCGTGCGCGAAGCGGCAAAATATGCCAACTTGGAAAATGACATATTAACGATCTTTCTGTAGTGCTGGCCCGCAAAGCGAATAACCAGAGTTAGCATCATGTCCGCCGCTTCCGGCACAACCCCTCCCTCTGCAGCGGATTCCGATATCAGCGCACTCGAGCGGATCGCGAATGCGCGGCGCGCCAGCAGGGCAAGGCTGCAACAGGATGCCCCAGTCATGGCACGCACCCCCGCCCCTGTCACTCCGCACACGCCCGAGCCTGTCCCGACGGTGACGCTTGACAAGATCGGCGATTTCCTTGAGCTCGATTTTCGACGCCTGTTTGTCTGGCTGCGTGCCGGGCTCGTCGTGGCATTGATGCTGGCAGTGGCCGGCGGCGTCATCGGCGCCGCCTATGGGTTGCTGAGCAAACAGCGTTATACCGTTACGACGGAAATCCTCATCAATCCCGCCAATTTGCAAGTTGTGGAAAACGATCTCTACACGCAACCGGGCCAGGTCGACAGCCAACTGCTCAATGCGCGCAGCAAGCAGCGCATCTTGACCTCGGGCAACGTGCTTGCACGTGTAGTGGACGAACTCGGTCTGGCCAGGGATCCGGAGTTTTTCGACCCGGACCAGAGCGCCGCCACGTCTGGTGCTGCAGCGAGTGGCGGCAAGTCCGATCCGAAGCTTATCGCCCAGAAAAGCCTGGCGGAGCGGGTCAGCGTCGCTGCAGATGAAACCTCGTTCGTCACAACCCTCTCGGTGTCAGCAGAAACCAGCGGCAAGGCGATCCTGATCTCGCAGGCCATAGTCAAGGTTTTCCAGGAAGAACTGGCCAAGGCCGAAGCCGCTGGTGCCAGCCGTGCCGCAGCCGCTCTTGAGGGCCGGCTCGGCCAACTCAAGCGCGACGTGCAGGCGGCCGAAGAGAAGGTCGAGAGCTACAGGCGCAGCCACAACCTGTCCTCCAGCAATGGCCAGCTTGTCAGTTCGCAGACGATGACGCAGCTCAATAGCGAAATTGGACAGGCGCAATCGCGCGTCATCGCTGCGCAGGCAAGTTACGACGCCTTGGTTGCTTCCGGTGTCAATGGAGCCAATCCTGACCCCGCGGTTTCGGCAGCACTCGCGGCGCTGCGCGACAAGGCAAATAGCTTGCGGCAGCAAATCGATTCACAGTCCATGACCTTTGGTCCGCGCCACCCGACGATCGTCAGGCTGAGGACAGAATTCGAAACCGTCAGTTCTCAACTCAGGGCGGAGTTCTCCCGCACGGTCGGCACGGCAAAAGCCAACCTGGATAAAGCCAACGCCTCATTGGCTTCTCTCAGCGCCAAGATGAACGATCTGAAGGGCAATGTTTTCACCGACAGCGAGTCCCAGGTCGCCCTGCGTGAGCTTGAACGCGATGCCGCCTCGAGGAGGACGATCTATGAAAGCTTCGTGGCTCGTGCGCGCCAAATCACCGAGCGCGAGCAGATCGACACCACCAATGTACAGGTGATTTCCACCGCAGTGCCGCCAAAGGGGCGCTCGTGGCCGCCCCGCACCCCGCTGGTGGCAGGCCTGGGAGCTTTCGCTGGCTTTGCTCTAGGCATGCTGCTCGCCCTTGCCATGGGAATAGTGCGCGACCTGCGCCAACCGCCGAACCGATCAGGCATCGACGTCAGCCGAGCCTGAATCCAGGTATGGCGAAGCGCATTGTTTTTCATATTGCCAGTTTCAGGGGCGGCGGCGCCGAGCGTGTCTTCGTCCTCATGGCGAATGAATTGGCATCGCGTGGGCACGATGTCACACTCTTTACCTGGAACGCGGAAGGGCCCAACGACGCGCTGCGCTCCCCTGCCGTGCATCTGGTCGATTTCGACCTTCCCATCCGGGGCGAGGGTTACGGCAAGTGGGCGACGCTGAAAGGCATCGTGCGAAGCGCGCGTTTGCTCAGCCGCCTTGATCCCCAAGCGGTCTATAGCGCCCCGGAATTTGCCAATCTGGTCGTGGCGCTGGCGCTTCTCTTGGCGCGAAGCCGAGCGCGGTTCTTTCCAAGCTTCCACGCAGCGGCCTCACTGCCTTCCAGCAGCCTCGGCGCGAGAATAGCAGTCTGGCTTTCCGCGCTGGTTGCAGCGCGCGCAACCAAGGCGATCGCCGTCTCAATGGGTGTCGGCCGCGACATTGCCGCCCGCGGCTTTCCAAAGTCCAAGGTTGTCGTCATCAACAATCCGCTGCCGCCGGTTGCGGCGCTCCAGCAAGTTTCCTATGCATGGCAGGCCAGGCTGGCGACGATGGGCGACGGCCCGGTCATCGCCACCGCCGGGCGTCTGGTGCCGGTCAAGGATCATTGGACCTTGCTCCAGGCTTTCGCTCTCCTGCGCGCCGGCCGCCGCGCCCGGCTAGTCATCTTCGGCGAAGGTCCGCTGGCTGCCGAGCTGCGCACCTATGCCCAGGAAACCGGTATCGGCGCGGATGTGCTCTTTGCCGGCTACGTCAACGACCCCGCGGCCTGTTATGCCGCAGCCGATCTGTTCGTCCTTTCCTCGACGAGCGAGGGGTTTGGCAATGTGCTGGTCGAGGCCATGGCTGCTGGTGTTCCCGTAGTCTCCACAGATGCGCCACATGGCCCGCGCGAGATTCTCGGTGACGGTCGTTTCGGCGCCTTGGTGCCGGTCGGCGATGCCGCGGCCCTGGCAAAGGCGATGGCTGATATGCTGGACCACCCCACTTCTGCCGCCATCCTGAAAAGCAGGGCAGCGGATTTCGAAGTTGAAAAGATCGGGGATCTATACGACGCGCTGCTCTAGCCAGGGAATTTCGCGCTGGCGTTCGTTGAGGCAGCCGCTTATTGCCATTCGCGTCGATGGATCAGCATCCGTGCATCGCCGTCGCCGGCCGAGCAGGATGGATGTCAGATACACCGGAATCTGATAGCAGCCGCTGAAAGAGGAGCAGCGGGTCCGGCACGGCGGTGGGAAGCGATTCCCTTTTAAAGAGGTGTTCGAATGAGACATGTGTGGCGTTGGTTCGGCCCGGTCGACAAGGTGACGATCGCAGATGCGCGTCAAGCCGGGGCGCAAGGCATCGTCTCGGCGCTTCACCACGTTCCTCACGGCGCGGTCTGGCTGCCCGCCGAAATCGAAAAGCGTCAGCGCGAAGTCGCGTCTTTGCCGGATGGAAGCGCAAGCGATCTGAACTGGGAGATTGTCGAGAGCCTGCCGGTTTCCGAAGCGATCAAGACGCAGGTCGGCGAATGGCGCAGCCATATTGCCAACTACAGGATATCGCTGGAAAACTTGGCGCGGGCCGGCATTTCGGTCATCTGCTACAATTTCATGCCGGTGCTCGATTGGACCCGCACCGATCTTGCCTGGCGCCTGCCGCATGGCGGCACCACCATGCGCTTCGATCTGATCGACTTCGCCGCATTCGACATCCATATCCTGAAACGCCTAGGGGCGCTCGGCGACTACACACCGGAGATCGCCTCCGAGGCGGAGCGCCGATATGCGCAGATGGATGACGGTGCGCGGAAGATCCTGGCGAGAAGCGTCAATTCCGGTCTGCCCGGCTCGACCGAAGACACGTCTCTCGACGGTCTCGCGGCTCAACTGTCAAGTTATGACCGCATCGACGCAACGACCCTGCGCCGGCATTTCGTCGATTTCCTGGCGGAGGTCGTGCCCACGGCCGAACGTCTCGGCCTGCGTCTCTGCTGCCACCCGGATGATCCGCCGTTTCCCCTGCTGGGGCTGCCGCGCGTCATGTCGACCGAGGCCGACTACAGGTACATTCTGGGGGCAGTCGACAGCCCGGCCAACGGCGCGACACTGTGTACGGGATCGCTCGGCGCAAGACCCGATAATGATCTGCCCGGCATGATCGGGCGGATGGGGCCGAAAATCCACTTCGCCCATCTGCGCAATGTGCGCAAGGAAGCGGCCAGCACTCCCTGCTCGTTCCACGAGGACGAGCATCTTGCCGGCGACACCGACATGGTGGCGGTGGTGGCGGCGCTGCTCCACGAGGAAGCGCGGCGCAAGAAGGAAGATCGCCCGGACGCCGTCATTCCGATGCGCCCCGACCATGGCCAGGATATCCTCGATGACCTGACGCGCGGAGCCCAGCCCGGCTATCCCGCCATCGGTCGGCTCAAGGGATTGGCCGAACTTCGCGGGGTCGAACATGCCATTCGAGAGTCGACAAGAGCTTAATTCACCGCGGGTCGGCCTCGCCCCCGGCCCATTGTGCGCGGACGGTTGTACATAATCGCAGTTTGCGGTTTCAGTCCGATTGCAATCCGCTAACATGCGCTAGTTATTGGTCCATCCACAGCCGGTATTGAGAGAAACTCTAGGCGGCGGTTGGGAATTCATATCCTGGGAGGAAATCACGATGAGAAAGTTCGCCGCCGCTCTGGCCGCCGCCGCTACGCTGTATTCGTTCGCAGCGGGCGCGCAAACCTATCCCGAACGCACCATCACCGTCGTGGTGCCGTTTTCGGCCGGCGGCCCGACCGACACGGTCACGCGCCTCGTCGCGGAAGCCATGTCGAAGGATCTCGGCCAGCAGATCATCGTCGAGAATGTCGGCGGCGCCGGCGGCACGCTGGGCGCCGGTCGCGTCGCGCAAGCCGATCCCGACGGCTATACGCTGCTCCTCCACCATATCGGCATGGCGACAAGCGCGACGCTATACAGAAAGCTCGCATATGACACGCTGAACAGCTTCGAGTATATCGGCCTCGTTACCGAAGTGCCGATGACCATCGTCGGCCGCAAGGACCTCGAGCCGACAGATCTGAAGGGGCTGGTCGACTACGCCAAGGCCAACAAGGACACCGTCACCGTCGCCAACGCCGGCATAGGCGCGGCCTCGCATCTGTGCGGCATGCTGTTCATGAGCGCCATCGGCACGCCGCTGGTCACCGTCCCCTACAAGGGCACCGGCCCGGCCATGACCGATCTTCTCGGCGGCCAGGTCGACATCATGTGCGATCAGACGACGAACACCACCAAGCAGATCCAGGGCGGCACGATCAAGGCCTACGCCGTCACCTCGCCGGAACGCCTCGATGTGCTGCCGGACGTGCCGACCACGACGGAAGCCGGTCTCCCAGAAGTGCAGGTCGGCATCTGGCATGGCATCTATGCACCCAAGGGCACGCCGGCCGAGATCACCGAACGCCTGTCGAAATCGCTTCAGGTCGCGCTGAAGGACCAGAATGTCGTCGCCCGCTTCGCCGAACTCGGCACCAAGCCGTCGTCCGACGCAGACGCGACGCCAGCCGCGCTGAAGGCCAAGCTGGAAAGCGAGATCGCGCGCTGGAAGCCGATCATCGAAGCCGCCGGCCAATACGCCGACTGAGGTTTTGAACGGGGCGCCACCAGCGCCCCGTTTTCGCACTGCAACGGCGCGCCCGCGGCACGGGCCTGGGAGGACGTCATGAGACCTTTCACAATCGACACGACCAACGGCATATGCGCCGCGCTGTTCATCTTTCTCGGTGGATTTTTCGCGCTGCAGTCGCTCAATCTCGAAATCGGCACCGCCTTCCGGATGGGACCGGGCTATTTCCCCCTGGTGCTGGCAATCGTGCTGATCCTGCTTGGCGTCGTCATCCTCATCGAAGCGGTGCGCTTCGAGAGCGAGCCGATCGGCCATATAGCCTGGCGCGGCATGCTGTTCATCCTCCCTGCCCCGATCTTCTTCGGCCTGACCGTGCGAGGCCTCGGCTTCATCCCCTCGATCTTCCTGACGGCGCTGATCGCATCTTTTGCCAGCGGCCGCATGAGGCCGCTGACCGCGCTCGTGCTCTCCGCCGGCCTGACGCTGTTTGCGTTCCTCGTCTTCAGCTATGCGCTCGGCCTGCCGTTCCGACGCTTCGGCCCGTGGCTGCCCGCATGGCCGGCATTGTGAGGCGATGAACATGGAACTCCTCGACAACCTCGCGCTCGGCTTTTCGACGGCAACGACGTTGGTAAACCTCGGTTTCTGCCTGATCGGCGTCCTTCTCGGCACGCTGATCGGCGTCCTGCCCGGCATCGGCGCCACCGCGACCATCGCCATGCTGTTGCCGATCACCTTCCAGATCGGCGATCCGGTTTCCTCCCTGATCATGCTCGCCGGCATCTATTACGGCGCGCAATACGGCGGCTCGACCACCGCCATCCTCATCAACATGCCCGGCGAATCCTCGTCAGCCGTCACCGCAATCGACGGCTACCAGATGGCCAAGAACGGCCGCGCCGGGGCGGCACTCGCCATCGCGGCGATAGGCTCGTTCTTCGCCGGCACCGTGTCGACCTTCCTCGTCGCCATCTTCGCTCCGCCGCTGACGGCGATTGCGCTGCAATTCGGCGCGGCCGAGTATTTTTCGCTGATGGTCGTCGGCCTCGTCTCGTCCGTCGCGCTCGCCCACGGCTCGATTGTCAAAGCGTTGGCGATGGTTGTGCTCGGCCTGCTGCTCGGCATTGTCGGCACCGACATCTACACCGGCACACCGCGCTTCACGCTCGGCATCCGCGAATATGCCGACGGGCTGAATTTCGTTGCGGTGGCGGTCGGCGTCTTCGGCATCGCCGAGATACTGCGCAATCTCGAAAACGAACACGAGCGCTCCGTGATGATACGAAAGGTCTCCGGCCTTATGCCGACGCGCGAGGACTTTCGGCGCATGGCAGCACCCATCGTGCGCGGAACGATCATCGGTTCGGCGCTCGGCATCCTGCCGGGAGGCGGCGCGATCCTTGCAGCCTTTGCCTCCTACACAGTCGAAAAGCGCGTATCGAAAAACCCGGGGGGATTCGGCAAGGGCGCCATCGAAGGCGTCGCCGGACCGGAATCGGCCAACAATGCCGGCGCGCAGACCTCCTTCATCCCGATGCTGACACTTGGCATTCCGGCCAACCCGGTAATGGCGCTGATGATCGGCGCGATGATCATCCAGGGCATCGTGCCCGGCCCCAATGTCGCGATCGAACAGCCGGCGCTGTTTTGGGGCATAATCGCCTCGATGTGGATCGGCAATCTGATGCTGATAATCTTGAACCTGCCGCTGATCGGGCTTTGGGTAAAACTCCTGACGATCCCCTATTACGTGCTCTTCCCGATCATCATGGCGTTCTGCTCGATCGGCGTTTACAGCGTCAACACCAACATCTACGACCTCTACGCCGTCGCCTTCTTCGGCTTCCTCGGCTATCTCCTGACCAAGCTGCGCTGCGAACCGGCGCCGCTGCTGCTCGGCTTCGTGCTCGGCCCGCTGCTCGAGGAAAACCTGCGCCGCGCCATGATTCTCGCGCGCGGCGACCCGAGCACCTTCGTGACGAGGCCGATCAGCGCCGGCCTGCTTTTCATCGCGTTCGCCGTCCTCGTCATCGTCTTCCTGCCGGCGGTCAAGAAGAAGCGCGAAGAGGTGTTTGTGGAGGAGAATTAGCGAGAGTCACGCGGCCGCCTGTCGACCGGCGCGGCCGCCGATGCGGGCCCCGGTTTCCGAATCGAACAGGAAGACGGCGGTGTCCTGGAAGGTGATGCCGATCGGCTCGTCCATATCGTAATGCGCCGATTTGTCGGCCTTGACGGTTACGGTGGCGCCACCGAACTGGCAGGTGATCAAGGTATGATCGCCGATCAGTTCCACAGCATAGACCCGCGCCGCAATCTTGCCCTCCGATGGGCCCGTGACCCGGCAATCCTCGGGCCGGAGGCCGGCAGTGACCTTTTTCCGGCTTTCGGCAACGCTGGTCGTAAATCGCCCTTCCGCACAGGCGAAGGTACCCTCGATCAGCTCGCCCTGGAGAAAATTCATCGGCGGCGAACCGATGAAGCCGGCGACGAACAGGTTCGCCGGATCGTCGTAGATCTGTCGGGGCGTCGCGATCTGCTGCACGACGCCACGGTTCATGATGGCAACACGGTGAGCCAGGGTCATGGCCTCGATTTGATCGTGGGTGACGTAGATCGTCGTCACGCCCAGGTCGGCCTGCAGGCGTTTCAGCTCCGAGCGCATGTGGCCGCGCAGCTTGGCGTCTAGATTGGAGAGCGGCTCGTCCATCAGGAAGACGCTCGGCCGCCGCACCATGGCGCGGGCGAGCGCGATGCGCTGCCGCTGACCGCCGGAAAGCTGCCGCGGATAGCGGTCGAGGAACTCCTCAAGGTGGACCTTGACGGCGGCGCTGCGGACGGAGGCGTCGCGTTCGGCGCGCGGCACGCCCCGCAGCTTCAGCGGATATGCGATGTTCTCCGCTACCGTCATGTGCGGATAGAGCGCGTAGGACTGGAATACCATCGCCACGTCGCGATATTTGGGCAGCACGTGGGTGACGTCGCGGTCGCCGATGAGGACGCGGCCGGAACTCACCGATTCAAGCCCGGCCACCATGCGCAGCGCCGTCGTCTTGCCGCAGCCCGAAGGGCCGAGCAGCACCAGGAACTCGCCGTCCTCTATCTCCAGGTCGAGCCCTTTGACCACCTCGACCGCGCCGAAGGACTTGTAGATATCGGACAGGGTGACCCGCATATCGACTAGCCCTTCACTGCGCCGACCAGCAGTCCGCGCGCGATGTGCTTCTGCAGGATGCTGGAGATGACGATCACGGGAGCGATCATCACGGTGATCAACACCGACATGTTCCACCATTGCGGCCCGCGCGTCGTGTTCTGCGCCGATACCAGCACCGGCATCGTCTGCGCATCGACATTGGAAAGGAACAGGGCCAGCAGATACTCGTTCCAGGCAAGGATCAGCACCAGCAGGAAGGTCGCGACCAGGCCGGACCGCACCAGCGGCAGCGCGATGGTGAAGAACACGCGGAACTTGGAGGCTCCGTCTATCTGTGCGCTCTCCTCAAGGTCGAGCGGGATGCCGGCGAAGAAATCACGCGTCAGCCACACAACGATCGGCAGGTTGATGGCGGTGTAGGTGGCGATCAGCGCCACCTGTGTGTCAAGCAGGCGCATCTGCTGGAACATCACATAGATCGGCAACACGGCGACGATCGGCGGCATGATACGGTTCGAGATGATCCAGAACTCGATGTCGTTGTTGCCTACGGCAAGCTTCGTGCGTCCAACGAGCGTGAACAGCGCAATGATGAAGAGAGCGGCCGCCACGACAATGGCGATCTCCCACCGCACGCCGAAAGTGGCCACCGCCACGATGATTGCGGTGAGCAGGATCAGGAAGATTCCAACGGCGGCGAGCTTCACCTGGAAGCGGATACGCACGAGAGCGTAGGCCGCCAGCGAACCGATCAGGACGGCGAGCACCGTGCTGCCGAACGCGACAACGACCGAATTCATGTAAGGGCGCAGCGTGTAATTCTGCACGAGCATGAAATGCCATGCCTGCAGCGAAGGGGCAAAGTCGACGAACGGGAGATAGAACGGCCCATTGTCGACCTCGCCAGGCCCCTTGAAGGAGGTGATCAACACCCAGTAGAGAGGAACCACCACAACCAGCGCCCACAGGAACAGAAGCGCATAGGTCACGACCCTGGCGACCGGCGCCTGGCTGTCGATCGAAGCCGGCTCGAACAGCCGGCGCGCCAGTGAGCGCGGCTCGGCGCTCATGCTTCGAACCGGCGCGCCGGCCGGACCACGAAGTTGAAGAACGAGACGCATACGATGGTCGAGATGAAGAGCAGCATGTAGCCGATAGCGGCCGAGCCGCCGAGATCCTGGGTGCGCCAGGAAATGAAGGAATGGAGCGTCATCGATTCCGTCGCTAGACCGGGGCCGCCGCCGGTGAGCACGTTCGGCAGGTCGATGATCTTGAAAGCCTCGATGAGCCGGATCAGCACGACGGTAGCGGCAATCGGCGCGATCGCCGGCCAGGTAATGTCGCGAAAAATCTGAAAGCCGTTGGCGCCGTCGAGCCGCGCCGCCTCGACCTGATCGCGCGGCTGGTTCTCAATGGCCGCCAGCAGCACGATGAACATGAACGGCGTCCACTGCCAGGTGTCGCCGACCAATACCATCAGCCGTGCCGACCAGGCCTCCGTGGCCCACGACCACTCGCTGATGCCGAAAGCGCGCACGAGCGGGGCGAAGGGCCCCTTCTGCATGTCGGCGAGCATGCGAAATGTGTAGGCGATGCCGACCGGGGTCACCATCAGCGGGATGAAGAAGAGGACACGAAAGAAATTCCGGCCGCGGATAGGCTGCCCGCAGAGGAGCGCAAGGCCCAGCCCCAGTGCGAACTGCACGGATACGCCGACGAACACGTAGAGAAGCGTGTTGACGACAGTCCCTGGCACGCCGCCAGGCGCCATGGTGGCCAGCGCAAGTACCGCCAGGCCCATAGCCATTGCCGTCGCGAGAAGGCGACCAACCGTGCCGACGATGGTCGGCCTGCCACGCCGGAGATAGCGGGCGAGAAGAAACAGCAGCCCTGCCGCGATCAATACCAGCACCGCGGATTGGACAAAGCCGAACGTGCCGAACTTGCCGAGCAGGTGATACTGCTGCGAGCCGACCAGCAGCTTGCGGAAGTTCAAAAGTCCGATGAATTTCAGCGTGAATCCGCCCGACGCGAGCGCAAAGCGCGAAAGCGCGAGATAGGCCGAGATGATGAGCGGAAAAATCGCGAAGCAGAGAAGCACGATGACGGCTGGCAGCACCATGATCCGGCCCGAGTGACCGTCCAGCCATTCGGCCCAGCTACGGCGGTCGGCAGCTTCTGGCATCGTGTCGGTTGCGGTCATCATAACCCGGGAAAGTGTGGCAGGCACGAGACCCGGCGCGGACCGATGCCACGCCGGGTCGATTGCTTGATGCCTATTTGGCGCCGATAGTCGCCTTGTAAAGTTTGAGCTGCTCGTCTTTGCCAATCTCTTCGTTCAGCTCATTCCAGCCTTCCTCGACCGCAGCGACGGTCGCTTCCTTGTCGATTTCGCCGGCGAGGAAGCGCGAGACCGCCTCGTCGAGCACGACCTGCTGGTACTTCTGATTTTGCGGTATGCGCAGGTCGAGGATCATGTTCGGGCTGCTCATGCTGTCATTGATCGCGCCCAGGTAGACTTTGGCCTCCTCCTCGCTCATCCCGGCCTTCTTCCAAAGGTCGCTGTAGCCGAGCTGCGAGGTGCGATACGGGTTGAAGCCGGTGCCGCCGACGGTCACGTCGGCGTTCGACTGTGCCGGCTGCGTCATGAATGAGAAGTACGCGTAGGCGGCGTCCTTTACCTTCGGATCGGCCGCCGCGTTGATGCCGCCGCCCCAGCCGCCAAAGGCGGCGAACGGTGCATGGTTCACGCCGTCGATCGCGTGCGGGCAGTTTTCTGCCGTGCAGGCCTCAAGCTTGCCGGTGTCCCAGTTCAGGACCTCCTTGGATCCGGGCATGATCGCCGCGCCCCATTTGCCCATCACCTTGGACTGCGCCGGATCGATCGAGATCGTGCCCACATCACCCCAGTCGAGGTTCAGCGCGCAGCGGCCGGAAGCGAAGAGCGGCCTTGTGTCGCTGACGTCGAGGTTCAGCTCGTCCGGCGGGCCGTACTTGGTCGATTCAGACAGGAAGTCGAGCGCCTTGCGGAAGGCGTCGTTGTTGACGAGCGGCGTCATGTCCTTGGTGTTGAAGAAGGTGCCCTGGCTGGTTCCCTTGGACTGGGTCATCGAGCCGACCACATCGGTGACGAACCAGTAGCTCTGCGCGTTGCGCTTCTTGGCGATGCACGAGCCGAAATCCGGTGTGCCATCGCCGCTCATGTCCTTGCCATGCGTGGCCTTGGCGACTTCGAGATATTCGTCCCAGGTTTTCGGCACCGCCAGGCCGGCCGCTTCCAGCACGTCCTTGCGGTAGTACATCATATGGAAGTCGCCATCGAGCGTGATCATGTAGGTCTTGCCGCTGTACTTTTCGGAGAAGTCCCGGAAGAACGCGCCCACATCGTCCTGCTGGATGTCCTTGTCGGCCTCGACCCGCGGCGTCAGGTCCTCGAGGTAGCCGCCGGCAATGTAGTCGACCATCCACTGCGGGGCGAACACCCCGGCGTCGACCGAGTTGGTGCCGCTCGCCCAGTCGGTGAGAATCTTTTGATAGAGATCCGAGAAGGGCACCGCGATAACGTTGATCTTGGCGCCGGTGAGCGCTTCGAACTCGGGCGCGCGCCTCTGCAGCGGCTCCTGAATCGCACCAGTCTGTGTAATGACGTTCACGGTAACTCCCGCAAACGGCTTGTCCTGCGCAAAGGCAGGTGCGCCAACCAGCGCGGCAAAAGCCGAAAAGCCAGCCAGAAAGACCCCAATTCTCATCAGACTTCCTCCCGTGTTGACCGGGACTTGTTCCTGCGAAAACCAAGCCGCCGGTATCTCCCCGTCGGCTGCCGTCGCCAGAGCACGGCACCAACGCTCCTCAAGCACAATATCGGCATCGCGCAGCGAGTCCAGTGCCTTGCCGCAACGGAAGATGAGGTGCCCAGCCAAGCTTCCCGGCTAATGCATGTCGCCCAAAAGCATGCAGCGGTTTTAGCGCGCCGCCGCCAGGAAGCCCCTCGATCTTGGCTGAGAAAACTTCACCGCATCGACAATCCCGTCACCGGTGCTCACCACCGGCATGGGCGTCACTGCAGGTTGGTGTGGCGCTGCAACATCAGTCTGTGCGCTTCGGGTATCTGCTTCGCCAGGCCGAGCACAACGCTGTCGAGCAGGATCAGGCAGGCTTGCTCGAACAGGCTGCCGCCAAACTGTTTCGATTCCTCGATGGGTACATGCAGCGTGACGTCGGCAATGCCGGCCAGGGTCCCGGCCGGCTTATGCGTCAGCGTAACGACCTTGGCGCCCTCCGCCTTGGCGATGCGGGCAAAGCCTGTGCTGACCGGCGTCTCTCCAGAGCCGGAGACGATCAGCAGCGCATCGCCCTTGCGGATCGATGGCGCCGATGCCTCACCGACGAAATGCACCGTTCGGCCAAGATGCATGAAGCGCATCGCACCCATCTGCGCGACAAGGCCGGAGCGTCCCTGACCGGAAAAGAACCATCGCTGGTGGGGGTCATCGAACGCCTGCACCAGCCTTGCAAAGGCGTCGGCGTCGATCCGGCCAAGAACGTCGGTTATCTCCTGTCCCACGGCCAGCCACGGCCTGGATTGGGCAATCTGTCGCGAATCCATCGGGCTACCTCTTTCGGACTTGCGGATTCTGTGATGGCGCTGCCCACCACCAGGATTTCAGGCTCGACTGCGATCACCGCTTCCAGCGTGTCGGGGCCGATCCCGCCGGCGAGCGAAACCAGAAAGCCGCGATCATGCATCTTTCTCACGGCGTCGATATGTGACGTGGAGGTGTTGCCCGCCAGCCGCGCATCGGTTGGCGAGTGGACCGCGATGTAGCAGAAGCTTTCGGGGAAGACAGCATTCAAGGGAAGCAATTCTGCCTTGCCCGCCTCGGTGATGGTATCAACGATGACCGTCGCGCCGAAGGCGGCGGCACGTCTTCCCACCGCCTCATGCGTGGCGGACGAAGCACACGACAGGACCGTCATGAATGCGGCACCGGCGCCGAACACCATATCAGCCTCAAGCTGGCCGCCGTCGACGGTTTTGGTATCAGCCAACACCATGACTTCAGGGCAGAGCTCGCGCGCCGTGGCGATGGCAGAGAGGCCGAGGCGTTTCAGCAACGGCGTGCCGATCTCGACAATGTCGGCGAACGCCTTCATCTGCGGGAGCAGGGCCAGGTGTTCAGGCTTGTCGAAGGCGACTTGGAGGAGCAAGACGGTTCTCTCGGATTGCTTAAGACAGCGGCATGACGACAACGGCCAACTTACTGTCGTGCGCTTCTGGGACCAGCGCACAGTAGATTTGATAGGTCGAGCTAATCAACGGCGAACATCGACAATTCCGTTCAGTGGCAGACCGCAAAGCTCTAGGATTGGCCGAACCGCCCCTAGCTTCGACCGCGGCACGGACTCGAAAAAACCCAGATCCAACCTCGGCTCTGGCAGTTAAAATCCCAGGCTGGTTTAATGACTGCTGCATTACTAGTCTCCCGTTTAGGGAGAAACTGCCAATGCTTAAATCCCTTTTCTCAATATCCCAATTGAAATTCCAGAATTAAGAGAATAATCTTTTCCACTTGCTTCCCCTACCTTGCCGACCGGCTCCTACGAAAACAGTACGCATTCATCCGGTTTTCTTGGATTTACCTTTATGAGCACAGTGTCTCCGACATGTTTATTGGTCGTCTTTTTTCCATAAAAATTCCTAGCTACTGAGTCGTATTTCTTGCCATCGAACAAGTAACTCACTTTTATATCATAAGTTACAGGATCAACAGCGGCAGTCAATCTATCTACTACCATGGACTCAACCACCGGCCAATCTATCGCCTTCTCTGCAAATCTATTCTCCTGAATAGTTGCAAGAACAAAAACAAGGACCCCAATTCCAAAGCACACGAAGACAAAAATAAAACCAGCATGATAATTATCCATTCTTTCTCACGCCGACCATTGCTAGAAGATATTAACATTACCTATAAGTTTATGATCATTCATCTTCTCATGATGCCCTGCCCTGCGGCGCCCGCTGTCTCGCCCTGGTCCGGCAACCATGCTTCGGTTGCACGCCACAACGCCATCATTTCGGTGGCTTGGAATTACGGTGACAGTGCACCTTTTTTCTTTCCGCCTGCCGCGATCCATATTTCACTGTCACCGTAAGCCCGAACGTCGGAAGTCCTAAGTCGTGAACCCATAAATGCGGAATGACCAGATGGGTGAAATGGGAAGCTGTCCTTAAAGGTTGCGGAGGTTCAGCCGGGGATAGGGGTGCGGAAGCCGTGAGTGTCGCAAAGCTTTTTGGCCCTGTCATCGATTTTAGAGTCACTATCAATTTCTTCGACTTCGATAGCCCCGTCCGCCTTCTTTGCAAAGAAGAGAATGGAGGTCGACACGCTGCCACCATCCGTAAGCCCACAAAGGTAGACAACCCGACTTTCTCCTATGCGAGCCATCGCGATCCACACGGTTGGTTCCGCCGAGATGGCAAGGTGCTTCCGGATTGCAAGCTTCAAGGGAGCTAAATCGCTAAGCGTGATGTCGTGCGGAAAGGTTTTCTCGGCGGCATCTTGAGCCAATGCCGAACTTGTCCACGTTCCGACGATAATCCATGCAAGAAGAATCAAACCTCGCGTCATCAGAAATCCACCGGTGCAAGTTGCCTTTTGTGATTAGGATGTTTGCGAAGGGGAAGGTATTACAAGTCGGAAAGCGTCAGCAATGGGTCGCTATCCGACTGAGGCTTTGCGGCGCACGCAGAGATCGCGTGCAAAGCGGCCCTCTAGGTGGAAGCGGGGGTTAACTTCTGCAGCGTCGATTACCAGAGAATCAGGTGACTCTGGCGCCGCTCGATGAAGCCCTATTCCGCTCACGGCTACGGCCGCACCGGGGACCACTTCAGCCGGTGTCGGACCCATGTTCATGGCAGCCAAGCCAAACGAAATGATTAGCTGCCATTTCCCTTCATGCAATCCTGCTTGCTTGTCCAGACCGCAACTAATGCCCCCTGACAGCTATCTACCGGTAGAGTCTCGGGTACTTGGCCTTCTCAGTCTGGCAATCATCCCTGCGCCGCACCGCTTTGTTGTAAGCGGCTTCATAGGTGCGGATGGCCCTCTTGAACTTAGGTGGATTGGGTGTCAGGTGTTTATCCAGACCGTCGTACAAAAGGACTGGAACAGCTATAATGGCTTTTCCATTTTCGTTCAGCTTCAGCGCCCGGCATCTTTGCGCAACGCCGTTGACGTTACCTGCCATTGTAGCGGCCAAATTCAACCTGGCGTCGGCCATCCGAGCCAGGAAGTTAATGTTTTGCTGCCCTCCCTGTCCGGCTGAAGCAGCCGAAGATAGGACGCAAACTGCCGCGCCGAGGGTAATCAAAATGCGGTTCAAAAGTTGCCCCCCTCAATATTTGGCCATCTCGACCCAAGCATCGCCCGTTCCCGCAAAGCGAGGTTGAAATAATTCAATTCGAAAAACAATTGGCGTTACGCGACATTGCAAGGAGTGGTAAGCCGCCATCATGTTTTCGCGGCTGAGGATCATCTCCATCAGTCGCTCGTCTGCCTCCGGTCGAGAGGGTGACGGTCCTGCCGTGGGGCTCGATGCGACCAATGCCTGCTTCCGCGGCTTCCAAGGCGTTTCAGCAATGGCGTGCCGATCTCGACAATGTCGGCGAACGCCTCCATCTGCGGGAGCAGAGCCAGGTGTTCAGGCTTGTCGAAGGCGACTTGAAGGAGCAAAGCGGTTCTCTCGGATTGCTTAATGCAGCGGGTGCGGCATGACCACAACGGTCAACCTGCCGTCGTACGCGTAGTCGAGATCTACCATAATCCAGCAATCTCCAAGCGGGTCTGCATAGGGAGAGCAAATCGTATCCTGCAAAGCAAGTGTGGTTCTTATCGAAAGCAGGAGGTGCGGGCCAGATCAGCGCCGATGCCACCTGCAACGCAATATGAGGTAGTCCTTTGACGAGATTGTTTGAGCCCATTGGATGCAAGGTCGACCTGTCGACTGGTGCGATGGCAAATGCAACCGGCAGCTACCAGAAGCGCTTGCGCGATCTGGACGGGCTCTATGCTGACGCCGCGGCGTTCGAAGCCATGCGCGCGACATGGGGCGAGCGCATCGCCTACGAAGTCTCCGAGTTCCGGCCGACCGAGCAGTCGGGCGACCTGATTTTCGGCGTCACGCGCATGGCGCCCGGCAAAGTCGGCGACGAGTATTTCATGACGCGCGGTCATATCCACAAGCAGGCCGACCGGCCCGAAATCTATTACGGACAGAAAGGGCACGGTCTCATGCTGATGGAGTCGCTGGAGGGCGAGGTTCGCATCGTGCCGGTCGACGCGCAGACCGTCTGTTACGTTCCGCCGTTCTGGATCCACCGCTCGATCAATGTCGGAGACGACGATCTGGTGATGCTGTTCTGCTACCCCGCCGATTCAGGGCAGGACTACGAGATCATCGCGAGATCGGGAGGGATGCGCTCGCGTGTGGTCGCCGGCGATGGAGGCTGGAGGCAAGTCGACAACCCGGATTGGCGACCGCGTGACGCAAAGCTGATCTCCGCCCTCTATGGGCTGCGATCCCGCCCGGTGTCGGCATGAACGCTCGCTTCGAGATCGCTGCTTCACTTCGCGGTGCTGCACTGCGCGCGGAGAAAATCCGGGAGAGTGGCGAATGAGCCGCTACCGGCCGGCTACCCAGCCGACATTCTATTTTGTCGGCGTCACGACGAGGAGCAGCTCGATCATGCGGGTTTTCCCGGCATGGGCACGCCACCTCGGACTGAAGGATGCGGTTCTTAGGGGCATCGACTTTCCGCTCCATGCCGATCCGGACGCCTACCGTGAGGTCGTTTCCTTCATAAAATCCGACCCGCTGTCGCTTGGCGCCCTCGTCACCACGCACAAGATCGATCTTTTCAACGCAGCGCGCGACCTGTTCGATGTGATCGATCCGCACGCCCGCCTGATGCACGAGACCAGTTGCCTGTCGAAGCGGGGCGGCAAGCTCATCTGCCATGCCAAGGATCCGATCTCTTCGGGCCTTGCGATAGATGGCTTCATCCCGGCGCGACATTTCGCAGACACCGGCGCCGAAGTCCTGTCGATAGGCGCCGGTGGATCGACGATTGCGATCACCTGGCACCTGATGCGCAAGCAACGTGGCGCCGACGTGCCTTCGCGCATCATTGTCACCGACCGTTCACAGCCGCGTCTCGATGAAATCGAGCGCACCCACAAAGACATGATGTCGACGGTCGAGATCCAGTATGTCCTGGCAGACCGCCCCGAGATCAATGACGAGGCGTTGGCGGCGCTGAAACCAGGCTCGCTGGTGATCAACGCGACAGGCCTTGGCAAGGACGCGCCGGGCTCGCCGATCACCGATGACGCCGTGTTCCCCAAGCGCGGCATTGCCTGGGATCTCAATTATCGAGGCGACCTGATCTTCCTCGACCAGGCAAGGCGGCAGCAGGCCCGGCAGCAGTTGCAGATCGAGGATGGTTGGACGTATTTCCTGCATGGCTGGACGCAGGTGATCGCAGAGGTCTTCGACATCGCGATTCCTGTGTCGGGGCCGGATTTCGACAAGATATCGCGCATCGCCATCGAAGCGGCGAAGGGCTAATGCCGTGGAACGCATTCTCGTCACCCGATAGACAGAGGATCACATGCTTGCCCATCTCAGGACTGTGTCGAAATGAGCGGCGAGCTTTTCCTCGCCATCGATGTCGGCACCGGCAGCGTCCGCGCCGCACTGGTCGATGTCACCGGCAAGATCCTCGAACTTGCGTCGCGAGAGCACGACCAGATCGTGCCGGAGTTCGGCTGGGCCGAACAGCGGCCGGTCGACTGGTGGGAGGGTGCGCGAGCGAGCGTCAAGACGGTGCTGGACCGTGTCGAAGGCGCCCGCGAACACATCTCCGCCATCTGCGTCTGCGGGCAGATGCACGGGCTGGTCCTGCTCGACGCGCACGGAACGCTGACGCGCGACACAGCACCGCTCTGGAACGACAAGCGCACCATCGATCTCGTCCGTCGATTCGAGGAAGCGAACGAGCCGGACAGCTACCTGCCCGAAAGCGGCAACACGCCGACCCCCGCATGGCCGGGCTTCAAACTGCAATGGGTCCGAGACAACGATCCCGCCGCATACGCCCGCAGCGCAGTCGTCATCATGCCGAAAGATTACATCAACTACCGGCTGACCGGCGAGATTGCTATGGATACAGGCGACGCGTCCTGCAGTTTCCTGATGAACCCAGAGCGGCTCGACTGGTCGCCGGTGATGATCGAGCGCATGGGTCTTGACGCCGCCAAGCTGCCGCCGATCCGCAACCCGCTGGATGTCGTCGGCCACGTCTCCAAACAGGCGGCGCGCTACACCGGCCTGCGCTCTGGAACCCCCGTGCTCGTCGGTGGTGCCGACTACCCGGTGGCACTGCTCGGCTCAGGCGCTTGTCGCCCGGGAATGGGTTCCGACAGCACCGGCACGGGCGCCATCATCACTGTTATCGCGGAGAAGCCGCTGCTTGACCCGGAAATCTCGAACGTTGCGACGATCGAAGGCAATTGGGCGCAGTTCGTGCTGCTGGAAACTGGCGGCGACGGCATGCGCTGGGCACGCCGCGCCTTCCACGACAACGCGCTGTCCTATGACGAGATCGTCGCCCGCGCTGCCGAGGCGCCAGCCGGTTGCGACGCGCTGCTCTTCATGCCCTTTCTCACCGGCGAGCGCCTGGGGCGCCACCGCAACGCTCGCGCACAGTTCTTCGGACTGGGCGCCGCGCATGGCATGGAGCATCTGCACCGCTCGATCCTGGAAGGCGTCGCCTTTGCCATGACGCGCCACATCCGCATCATGGAACAGGCGTCGAACAAGCCGCTGGAGCGCGTCATCGCCGCCGGTGGCGGGGCGCGCGCCGAACTCTGGCTGAAGATCAAGGCAAGCGCCTTCAACATTCCGATCCTGGTTCCGCGGGAGCCCGAATGCGGCATTATCGGCTGTGCCGCGATGGCCGCGACGGCGACAGGCCGCTTCTCGCGCGTCGAACAGGCGGCCGAGCGATTCGTGAGCTACGGCGCCGAAATCCTGCCGGACCCCAGATGGGCCGAGACCTACAGGCGCACCCAACCCGTTTTCGACAAGCTCTACTATCACAGCCAGGCGATCTACGACGACATCGACACGCTCGCGGCGGCGACGCGGCCGAAGCAGCCGTGACGTCTGCGATCGGCCCGGCGCTCGTGCAGGTTTTGCACGCCTCGGAGACTCGGTCGTGGCGCCCGGCAGTTCCGAGGCCGCCGCTGCCTGATGGCATTGGTCGGCGGCCTCGACAGCCAGATGCGTGCCCGAGCCGCCTCAGACGGCTTGATACTCCTGCGACTTGAACGACAGGTGCTTCACGCCTTCCGGCGCATCCGAGATCTTCCGGATATTCGCCCAGGTCTGCTTGTAGTTCGGAATGATGAACTCGTTCACCCCTGGCGACACGACGTTGCCCTGCACCCCAGTGGGAAACGCGAACAGCATGAATGTCTCTTTCCGCTTTGCCGTGGGTGTCGGATACACGGCCGCCTGGGTCGCGCCGTTGTCATTGTAGACTTCGACCAGATCCCCCTGGTTCAGCGATAGTTCTGCCATGTCGGCAGGATTCATCTCGATGAAGGGATAGGGCCAGCGGTCCATGACCAGCTCGTTCTGCTGGTCGAGGTAGGCACTCTGCCAGACGTGGTTGGTGCGGCCATTGTTGATGAGGAAGCTGAACTTGTCCTTCTCCTCCTGCTTGCCAGCAGCTTGGAGGCCCCTCCACTGAGTCTCGGCAAAAACGGCCTTGCCGTCCTCCTTGTTAAATTTGCCGTCGGCGTAAAGGCGCTTGGTTCCAATGATGCGCTCGGTCCCCGCAGCCGGTTCGGGGGGCGATCCCGCATTGGTCGGCGCTGCCTTCTGCACGGGCTCCTTGCCGCGCGCACCCTCGATGGCCGGGCCGCCGAGGACCTCACCGGGTTCACCCGTCGAAGTTCCAGCTGCCAGCGGCTCGGTCTCCCCAAGGCCGGTTGCCGGCTCCTGGAAACCGTTGGTCCCCATCGCGCGCAGCCGCGCGTAGGTGACGAACTCTCCCCCCTTTTCGTGCTGGTGATAGCCGTCCATGAAGGCGTCTTCTTCGGTCTGCCAGTCGAATCCCTTGAACTGGTCCGCGACGGCGTTGTCGCCCGCTTCGCGGAAAACCCGTTCCAGGTGGTTGGCCAAGCGCGCGGCGATCAGACAGTCGGGCATCGACTGGCCGGGCGGGTCCATGTAGCGCTCCGTCAGCCGCATGCGCCGTTCGCCGTTCATCGAGGTGAGGTTCATCTCGCCGGATGTCGCGGCAGGCAGCCAGACATGGCTCGCCTGACCGATCTTGGTCGGGATGATGTCCACATCGACCGAGAACAGGCCGCCTTTGCCAACCGCACCGACAATCGCATCGACAGTCGCCTGCCGGTCGCCGTAGGGGACGGAGGACATGGCGTCCTTCACCATATCGGTGCGCTCCTTGTACCGCCGCTTGAACTGGTGTGCGTTGAGCGTGGTCTTGTAGTGATCGCATCCCCAGATGTGATGTACGCCACCCTTGCCCTCGATCAGCAACTGGTCGACGTAAGCCGCTGGTCGACCGACATGAGCGTCCGACGGCCGGGAATAGCCCTCCTGGTGGCCGCCCAGGCGGACACAGCCGCCGCCGGGGCGGCCAATGTTTCCGGTCGCCAGCGCGAGGTTCACGAGCGAGCCATTGGTTCGGTAGTTGTCGTTGCCCCAGATCAGGCCTTTTTCGTAGGCGAACATGGTGCGTCGACGCTTGCCGTCTTTCGGCTCGGCGATCCAGGCCGCCGCCTGCTTGATCTGGTCGACGGTGAGGCCGGTGATCTCAGCGGCTTGTTCCAGCGTCGTCCGGTTGGCGGCCAGCGCCTTGTCGAAGCCATTGGTTGACGCCGCGATGAAATCCTTGTCCGTCCAGCCCTGATCGGCGATGTGGGTCACCAGGGCGTTGAACAGCGCCAGATCCGTACCGGAGTTGATCGCCAGGTGCAGGACACGCTCCTTGCCCGCCTCGACTTCGCACGCGTTCACGGTCACCGTTCGCCGCGGATCGACGATGATGACGCGAACTGGCTCGTGCGGCTCGCCCGGCAACTCCTTGTTCTTCTTTTCCATGGAGGTCCCGCGCAGGTTCGGAATCCAATGGTTCAGGAAATAGTTTGTCTGCGTCTCCAGGGGATTTGCGCCGACCACCATGATCGTGTCGGCAAGCTCCGCATCCTCGTAGCAGTTATTGAGTTCGCCGACGCCCATGTCGCGTGTGGCGTGGACCTCGGAATTGTAGGCCGGACGGTTATGGATCCGGATGTTCTTGACCTTCATGGCCCCGAAATAGAGCTTCCCCGTGCCCCAGGTGTTCTCGTAGCCGCCGCCGGCACCGCCGTGGTCGAACGCCGAGACGAAGACGCCGTCATCGCCCTGTTCCTTCATTACGGCCGCTGTCACTCGCGCGACGAGGTCGAATGCATCGTCCCATGAGGTGGGCTGCATCTGTCCATAGCGCCAGACCATCGGATCGGTGAGGCGCTGAAGCTGCGTATTGCGCGCCCGGCTGAAGCTCATCTCAGCCATGCGGGCGCCACGGATCGAGCCGAGGCCGGAGTTCACTACGCATTCGCGATCCGGCTTGATGACGATGTGAACGTCTTTCCCGTCCTGCTTGACGATGTTGTACATGGCCGGGGAATACCAGGCAGCTGTCTCCGGCTCCTGTTGCTGGGAAAGGTCCACACCGAAGACGTTCTGGTCGGGCGCTGTGCCGCCCTGGCGGTTTGTGTCCCAGGTATAGGCGTGATAGCCGCAGCCGACGATGCAGTAGTGGCAGACGACGTTGTGAACCTTCGCGTCCGCCGGGATAATCGGCAGGCGGCCGATTTGACGTTTGTAGGCCATGACAGGTCTCCTCTAGAGCACGTTCGACAGGCGGCCGTAGATGAGCTCGTCGAGCCCCTCCGCGAACACATCGCCTTTGTCATCCACGCGAAGCAGGTACTGCGGCAGGTTCTGCGTCGCCTGCCCCCAGATTTGCTGGCCTCCCGCCTCGCAGTCGAAGCGGGAATAATGCCCCGGACAGTTCAGCGTGCGGTCCTTGGCGTTGTAATTCAGCGGAAAGCCCTTGTGCGGGCAGATGGTGCAGAAGCCGACGATGTCGCCGTCAGGGCCGGCGCCACCTTCCACTTTCATTCCAAGTTTCAGCAGCACACCGGGCGCGTTCTCATCGGGGTAGTCGACATCGAAAGGCTCGTTCGGCTTCAAATCGGCTATATTGGCCAACTTGTTCGACGGGTATTCGACCAGTGCCAGACCGGGTGCAGCCTTGGTCTGAGCTTGCGCCGGCAGCGCCACTGCTGTGGCCACGCCGGCGGCGGCGAACGCCCCTCCCCTTAGAAATTGACGGCGGCCGACGTCGACCAGTCTGTTGCAGCGATCCATGCATTCCTCCCATTGGCGAAATCGTCGCAAGCGGCCTTGCAACGCCTGTGCCAACCGGAGAAGCCGTCGATTTCATTCGAGAAACTGCTGGAAAGCCAGCGCCAAGGGGGCCTGCACGTTCGGAAATCCGAACATGCTGCAGTGCCGAAGGTTCAGGTTTCCGAACGCGCTCGCTCGGCAAGACCGAAGCGCGTCATCTTCTCCCAAAGGGTCGTTCTCGAAATGGATAGAAGCGCTGCTGCCTTTGCGATCTGGCCTCCAGTTTCTTCAAGCGCGCGCTCAATCTGGCGGCGTTCGGCAGCATCGCGGACGTCGGCGAGCGGCACGAATGCGGCACCGCCAAGCTTGGATGCGTGTTCTGGAAACAGGTCACCGGGCATGATCCATTCGTTGGTCGCCAGCGCCACCGCCCGGTCGACGCGGTTTCTGAGTTCCCGAACGTTCCCTGGCCAAGGGTGGACGAGTGCTGCTTCCTTGGCCAGCGCGCTAAATCCACGGATGCAGGTGTCCGAGCGGGCGGCGGCATTCTGAAGAAACCGATCCATCAGCCAGTCGATGTCTTCAGAACGTTCTCTAAGCGGCGGAATATGGATCGGCAGGACAGCCAGTCGGAAGTAGAGGTCCTCTCGGAAACCTGTGGGGCCGCCGCGTTGGGCAAGATCACCATGCGTCGCGGTCACAATGCGCGCACGGAAGACGACGGGCGTTTCACCACCGACGCGATGAAAACTTCCATCCTCGATCAGCCTGAGAAGTTTCGCCTGGAGGGGCAAAGGCATGTCACCGATCTCGTCGAGAAACAGTGTCCCCTTGCCTGCACGTTCAGCGTAGCCGAGATGGCGAGCTTGAGCGCCCGTGAATGCACCCTTCTCATGTCCGAATATCTCGCTCTCGAGGAGCTCTGCAGGAATCGCTGCGCAATTGACCGCGATGAACGGCTCGGTGCCACGCGAAGAAATCTGGTGAAGCAGCCGGGCCGCCACCTCCTTGCCGGACCCGGTTTCCCCGGTGATCAGCACCGGCAGGTCATGCGCGGCGTAACGATGGAGCAGATCTTCGGCACGTTGAATGCCGGCAGACTCTCCGAGACAGTAACCGTTCAGCCGGAGTTGGCTTTGCGTCGTCCGTCGTCCGGCATCGATGCGGCGAAGGAACTCGTCCATCGCGAAGGGCTTGGTCATGAAGTCGACTGCGCCTGACCGCATTAGGCGGACCGCCTGATCGATTTCGCCGTGGCCAGTGACGAACATGAAGGGC
Source organism: Mesorhizobium sp. WSM4849 (assembly GCF_055811385.1). Taxonomy (NCBI): domain Bacteria; kingdom Pseudomonadati; phylum Pseudomonadota; class Alphaproteobacteria; order Hyphomicrobiales; family Phyllobacteriaceae; genus Mesorhizobium; species Mesorhizobium sp. WSM4849. Next base: position 168,788 of record NZ_JBVVPW010000010.1, on the reverse strand, counting down.
GGAATGTTCGGCAGTTTGGCGAGTTCGTTGAATACCACCTCTCCAGAGACATCGGGGAGGCAGACGTCGCAAATAACAAGATCGAGCGAGTCGGACTCGCCAGCGATTTCAGAAATCGCCTCACAGCCTGACTGCCACCACGTCACCCGCCAGCCCTCGAGCTCGAGGCGCTGGACAATCGAGCCTCCCATGACGAGATCGTCCTCGACGAGGCCTATCCGGGCGCGCTCAGGCAGCATGGGCTTTGGCGTCCTCCCTGTCGAACGGAATTGTCAGCGTGACCGCCGTCCCTCCCCCTCTTTTGGCTGCGATACTGGCACGTCCGCCGAGATCGTCAACCACGCGGCGGACCATCCAGAGACCGAGACCACGCCCCGCGCGTACGGCCGGACCGGGGTCCTGATCGATGAGAATCCCCGCTATGTCGGCCGGCATTCCGGAGCCCTGGTCACCAATTTCGATGTGCAACCGATCTTCCCAGCTCATCGCCTTCAGCGAGACCGTCCCGTCTTCCGGGGTGACCGCGCTCGCATTGAGGAGGAGATTGAGGACCGCCTGACGGACCGGACCGCCTCGGATGGGCAACTCTCGCGCACCGCTCCATGCGACGCTCCAATCCAGCCGCTGCCGCTTCCGGCGCAATTCCGGCTTGAGCAACAGACTGATATCATCCAGATCGGCAGCAGTCATGGGGCGCTTCGATCGTTCAGGCCGGTAAGTCGCAAGCGCAGCCTCGACCACGTCGCGGATACCGGCGAGGCCGCGCTCGATCAGGCTGATCGATGTGTCGCGAACACCGGGGGTTTCGCCATGGGTCTTCAACGTGTCCAAAGCGTTGAACAGGCCGCCAAGCGGATTGTTGATCTCGTGCGCCATGCCGGAAGCGAGACGCCCGAGGCTCGACAGCTTCTCTTCCTCGGCGAGTTGCATGGCGAAGTTCGCACGCTCACGCTCGGCATGAACAAGGGCATTGTAACCGCGGAACAGGCCTGCGACCTCGGAGTCCCCGGCGGGGATTTCCCGAGGTGCGATCGGCTCGGCCGCGCCATGCGCTGCAGAGCGCATGTGGTCCTCCAGCACCCGCATCGGGCCGATCATCTGCCTCACCAGTAAGAAGCCACCCAGCGCGAACAAAGCCGCGAGGACGCCGTTGGTAACGAGCAGGGTGACGAGAATCTCACGTCGCTCGGCAAAGAGATGCGAAACATCGAATGTGGCGTGGATCGTCCCGATTGGCTGACCCTGATAGACGAGATCGCGGTGGGCGAACCCGGTCAACTTGGCCTCGTCGATCGTGACGACGTCCGGACCATAGCGATTGAGGTAATCCGCCGACAATTCTGAATAAGTCGCGATCCGGTTCGGATCGCTCGCTGCGAGTACCCTGCCGTCGGAGCCGGTCACCACGGTTTCGATTGGAGCGAGCGATTTATAGGACGCCGAGGATCTGTCGAGCGCATCGAACACCTCCCAGACGTCCGCCCGCAACACGGCCGGCACGACCGCCGACGAAAGGCCGTCCAGATAGGTTTCGGCAAGGCCGTTGAGGGAGCTTTCCTGTGTCCGCGACAGCCGGTTGAGCACTTGCTCGGAAATGGCTGCGCTGATGACCACCATGAGCAAAGCCACAAAGACCGGCACGCGGTAGGAGACAGGAATCGATCGCAAACGCCGGAGCAGTTTCATCCAAACTGCCTCACGGTTTCCACTTTCGCCGCAATCGCGTCGAAGAGCGACGGATCGGTTGCCACGAACCCGTCCAGACGAAGCAGGGCAAGGACTTTCCGACCTTCGGCATCATCCTGCATGGAAATCAAGGCCTGCTGCAAGGCTTTGACGCGTCGATCGTTGGAGACGGACTTCGGCGACGCTATTGGCGGAAAGCCCAGCCATTCCGACTTGCGGACGATCCTGGTCTGCTTCACCAAATCCGCCTCGGTCTCACGCATGACCTCGTAGACGTAGCCGTCCACGCTGCCCGATTGAGCGAGGCCGGAGGCGACGGCCCTGATGACGTTTCGGTGCCCATAGGTGAAAAAGCTTCGCGCGAAGAACCTGCCGGGAAGCTGGCGGTTTTCCGCGAGGAGCGCACGCGTCACCAGAAAACCCGAATTCGAATCTGGGTCCGAGAACGCATGCACGTCCCCTTTCAATCCGGTCCAGTCATCCATTTTACGATCGGCCGAAGCGATCAGGTACGACTGGTAGAGCGGCTCGCCGTGCCAGACCGGGGTTGCGACAAGGTCGAGATCGGCCTTGAACTGCACGTAGGGATAGCCGCAGATCCATGCCGACTGTATCTGCCCGGAAACCAGCAGCGCCGTGATCTCCTGATACGTCCGGCGCGTCACAAGCTCGACCCGGCCACCGATCCTGGCGCTGAGATAGCTGCGCAGATGGCCAAGCAGTTCGAGATCGTTGGAGAGGAAGACCGGCGTCAGGCCGAATTTGAAACTCTCTTCCTCGGCGCCAAGCGCAACAGGAGCGAATAGGGTCGCCGCACCCGAAACAGCGGCCGCAATCAGATCACGCCGCGTGATCGGAACGCCGTCGGTGGCCCTGTGCGGGTTGCCTAGGTTGCTCAAGAAGTGCCTCCCGACCGGAGCGAGAGCGCGCCCGGTCGATCCGATCATATCCGAAAATGTAGAAGTCTAGGAACTGCAAAAGCGGAACCGGATTTTTGGAGCGAACCGACGCATCCCGTCTGGAACGCATCGGACGATTGACTCAGTTGTGGCGGATTTCCGTTCCCAGCACCTTCAGGCACTCGCGGATGAACGCGGCGAGTGCGGTCCAGCCCTTTGCCGAGACCATCGTTCCGTCGACATAGGCCTCGGTCGGCGACAGGTCGATATAGGTTCCGCCGGCCAGCGTCACTTCCGGCTCGCAGGCGGCCAGCGCACCGACTTTCTTGCCACGCACGACGCCGTCGACCGCGATCAGGATCTGGACGCCATGGCAGATCGTAAAGATCGGCTTCTTGTTTTGGTGGAAATGGCGGACCATCGCCTGCACGCGCTTATCCGTGCGAATGTACTCGGGGCCACGACCGCCCGCGCAATAGACGGCATGATACTGGTCAAGCTGTTTTTCCGCCTCCGAAAAGGTCTTGTTCAGCAAGGCATAGTGGCCGGGTTTTTCGGTGTAGGTCTGGTCACCCTCGAAATCGTGAAGCGACGTCTTGATCAGGTCGCCAGCGTTCTTGTCTGGACAGACGACGTGGACGATGTGGCCGACGGCCTCCATCGCCTGCTGATAGACGAAGATCTCGTATTCTTCGGTGAACTCACCGGTCAACATCAGTATTTTCTTGCCTGGCATGGTCGGTTCCTCGTTTTGTGAATAGAAGGGTCTTGTGAATGGAAGTCCGGCGGGCATTGCACTCACCCGGCGGCGCGGGTCTCAGAAAAGGCGATCCGGGATGTCCCGGTGCATTTGCTTGCGTGATCGACGGTGCGTCCAACTTGACGGCGCCGCTTCCGACGCGGACGGTGACGGACATCGTGACAGTCTCAATCGAACGCCGGCAGCAAACGATCACGAGAATGCTCGATATGGCGGCGCATCGCCTGTTCCGCTGCAGCGGGATCGGAGGCAGCGAAGGCGGCCAGGATGGCCTCATGCTCGTCGAGCGCTTCCTCGGTGACGCGCGAATGGAACATCAGGCGGAAGATGTGGAAGTGCGTATGCTGGAACGCGAGCGTCTCGCGCACGAGATCATTGTTTGCAAATTCCATGATCCTGTCGTGGAAAATGGCGTCCTGCCGCGCAAAGTTGGAGTAACGCAGGCGTTCATCCTTGCCTTCGCGGCGCGCCATGCCCCCTGCCGACTCCCGAAGCACCGCAAGTTTCGTCTCATCCATCGATGCGGCTGCTTTGGCCGCCCCATGCGGCTCGAGCAGCAGGCGAAGCTCATAAAGTTCGTCAAATCGGCGCTTGGTTATCTGCGGCGCGGCGCGGTAGCCGATCAAATGTGTCTTCAGCACAAGGCCTTCGCCTTCGAGGCGGCCAAGCGCTTCACGGATTGGCGTGTGGGATACATCGAGTTCCTTGACCAGACTGTCGACGGTGATCCGTGAGCCAGGCGCGATCTTCAGCGACATGAGTTGCGCGAAGATCGCTTCATACACGTCCTCCACCAGGCTGTTGGATCGCTGGATGCGTCCGCTAGCCGGGCCGACTTCTCGGGCATTGCTTACGTTCGTGACCTGCATCTTTGCCTCTTGACAGGATCACTGGCTAACACGATGCTTCGTTCAATACAATCCTATATCCTATACGATTTAATAGAGGATATTTTTTGGAGCCTCAACGAGCTTTCGCTTTCCACTCCCAACATGGTCGAGAGACGCTGAACATGAGCCTTTTCGCTGCAATAAGGCTGCCGCGTGAAATCCTCTTCGGGAAGGGCCAGCGCCATGTCATTCCAACCGTGGCGGCCAGGCTGGGCCGTCGCGCTCTTGTCTGTACGGACGAGCGCTTTACCGCCACCGTCGCCTTCGCAGAGATCATGGCGGCGCTCGAGGGCGCATCGATCGATGTGCTGGTGCACGACCGGGTGCTGCCCGATGTGCCACGCGACACGGTTGCCGTCTGCGTCGAGGAGGCGCGGGATTTTGCGCCCGACATGGTGATCGGCATCGGCGGCGGCAGTTGTCTCGACATGGCCAAATGCGCCGCGTTGCTCATCAGTCACGGCGGCCAGCTCCAGGACTACTACGGCGAGTTCAAGGTGCCTGGTCCGACGCTGCCGTTGATCGCGGTGCCAACGACAGCCGGCACCGGCTCGGAAGTGACCCCTGTCGCGGTGATTTCCGATCCGGATCGCACCATGAAGGTCGGCATCTCCAGCCCGCATCTGATCGCGGCAGCCGCCATCTGCGACCCGGAACTGACGATGACATGTCCCCCGGGACTGACGGCGATTGCGGGCGCAGACGCGCTGACACATGCGATCGAGGCTTTTACCGCCGTCAGGCGCGGCACTGACCCCAGCCTGCCGCAGAGCCATGTCTTCATCGGCAAGAGCGCGCTGACCGATCATTTTGCGCTGCTCGCGATCAAGCTGCTTGGCCGCAGTCTCGAGAAGGCCTGCCGCGACCCCGCCGACGAGGACGCTCGGGCCGATGTGATGATGGGCGCGCTTGCAGCCGGCTGCGCGTTCGGCACGGCCGGAACTGCGGCGGCGCACGCGGTGCAATATCCGGTCGGCGCCCTTACCCACACAGCTCACGGGCTGGGTGTCGCCACCATGTTGCCGTATGTCATGAAGTACAACCGGGCCGCCGCGGCCGCCGAGATGACCGAGATCGGCCTTGCCCTTGGTCTCGGCGGGAGGGACCGGAGTACCGGTGAGATGGCCGACGCGGCGATCGACGAGATCGGCCGGCTGTTTGGAGCGATCGGGATCACGCCTACGCTGGCCAAGCTCGGGCTTCCCGCCGACAAGCTCGATTGGACGGCCGAACAGGCGCTCGGCATCGACCGTCTCATCAAGAACAATCCGCGTCCATTCGATCTGGCAGCCATGCGGGGCCTGATCCAGGCTGCCTATGATGGCGACCTCGCCGCCTGTGTCATGTGAGCAATCGAGGAGCAGGCCATGAACATATCGCATCAGGTGCTGGGCGACGATCAGGACACTGCCGATTTCCATAGATTCTCCCACGGCTTGTATATCGGCGGCCAATGGCGGCAATCCGCCGACGGCACGGAAATCCAGGTCGTGGACCCTTCCACGGAAGCGGTGATCGCCGCCGTTCCCGATGCGACGATCGAAGATGCCGCGGCCGCCGTCGAGGCTGCGGCCAAGGCCGCCGATGGCTGGCGCACAACGGCGCCCCGCAAGCGTTCCGAAATCCTCAGACGCTGCTTCGAGTTGATGACGCAACGTTCCGAGACGCTGGCAACCCTGATCTCGCTGGAAAACGGCAAGGCACTCCGGGACGCGCGTGGCGAGATCGCCTATGCTGCGGAATTCTTTCGCTGGAATGCCGAGGAAGCCGTTCGCATCACCGGTGAATTCGGGATGGCGCCTTCCGGCACCAACCGGATCGTGGTCGACTACGAGCCCATCGGCATCTGCGTCCTTGTCACACCCTGGAACTTCCCTGCCGCGATGGCGACGCGCAAGATCGCGCCCGCTTTGGCTGCCGGATGCACGGTAATTTTGAAGCCAGCCAGCGAGACCCCGCTCACCGCCTACGCGCTCGCCGCGCTTTACCAGGAAGCAGGCGTTCCGCCAGGTGTGGTGAACGTTCTGACAACCTCCAATCCCGGCCCTGTGACGGCCGCGATGCTGGCCGATCCGCGGGTGCGCAAACTCTCCTTTACCGGCTCGACTTGTGTCGGGCGCGTTCTGCTGGCCGAGGCCGCAAAGCACGTGGTTTCGTGTTCGATGGAACTTGGCGGCAACGCGCCATTCCTTGTGTTCGATGACGCGGATCTCGACGCGGCGGTCGATGGGGCGATGGTGGCGAAGATGCGCAACGCCGGCGAGGCCTGCTCGGCTGCAAACCGCATCTATGTCCAGTCTGGGGTTTACGATGCCTTTGGCGAAAGCCTCGCCAGGCGGATGTCGGCACTCAAGATCGGCGCTGGCACGGACGCGGCCACGGAGTGCGGGCCGATGATCACCAGGAAGGCCGTCGACAAGATCGACCGTCTGGTCGGCGATGCTGTCGCCCGTGGCGCGCGGGTGCTGTGCGGAGGCAAGGCAGGCTCGGGAACGGGATTCTACTATCCACCGACCGTGCTCTGCGACGTCCCGGCCGAGGCGCAGATGGCGCACGAGGAGATTTTTGGGCCGGTGGCGCCGATCTCGAGATTCGAAACGGAAGCCGAAATCATCGCGCGCGCCAACGACACCGAATACGGCCTTGCCGCCTACATCTACACGCGCGATCTTGCGCGTGGAATGCGGGTGGCATCCAGGATCGAAGCCGGGATGATCGCTCTCAACCGCGGCTTGATGTCCGATCCGGCAGCACCGTTCGGCGGGGTAAAGCAGAGCGGCCTCGGCCGCGAGGGCGGCCAGCATCACGGCATTGCCGAGTTCATGGAGGCGAAATACCTCGCCATCAGCATCTGAGCGGAGGAAGAGTGCAAAGCGATCCATTCCGCATCCGCGACCATGTCGCCGATTTTGACAAAATCGTCCAGGACATCGTTCACCGCAGCGAGGCCGTCCGCGCAACCATTCCGATGACAGCGGACATTGCCTATGGGCCGGATCAGACCGAAACCATCGACCTGTTCTTTCCCTCCGGCAAAAGAAGCGGCCTGCCGGTGCACATGTTCATCCATGGCGGCTACTGGAGAATGTTCTCCAAGCGCGACTACTCATACGTCGCAGCGACGATTACCCAGGCCGGTGCGATTGCCGTCATCGTCGACTATGCTCTGATGCCCAAGGTGAGAATGGCGACGATCGTCGACCAGGTGCGCCGCGCGAAGCAGTGGGTTCTGGACAATATCGCCGACCATGGCGGAGACCCGGCAGAACTGACGGTCAGCGGCCATTCGGCCGGAGCACATCTTTCAACGTTTCTGTTCAACAGCGTGCATACCCCTTCGAATGTGCGGGCCGCCCTTCTGCTCGGCGGGCTCTACGATCTGAAACCGCTCCAGAACTCCTTTCTCGCCAACGAGATTGCAATCACCGATGAGGAAGTCGCCAGGTTTACACCGCTTGCCTACCGGCATGATCCTCAAACCAGGGCGACGGTTCTGGTCGGAGCCAATGAGACGCCGCCTTTCCATCAGCAAGCAGATCGATTCAAAGAGAACCTGCTGCAGCAGGGTTCGCCGGTAATGTCGCTTGTTCTAACGAACCGTAATCACATGGACAGTGTCAGAGATCTCGGCGTGCCGGAGAGCCAGGCGGGGGATTGCCTGACGAAACTGATTGCCAACGACAGCCGCTAACCCTCCCGCAGCCATGCCGGCCATGGCGGCTTAACCGCAATGCCGTCTGCCGAGCGCCTCAGCGAGGGAAAAGCACCTCACCCATTCCAAGCACCGCGTTGTCACCGCCATATTTCTGCGGCGCGTTGCCCAGCAGCGGCCGTTTCAAAATACCCTCGGCGATCAGATAGCGATCGACGACGGCGGCGAAAACGCTCTCCGGCGCGCCGCATTCGACGAAGCTCGGCGACAGGCTTTTCGGCGCGCGGTCGAGGAGGATCGAACCCCGACGCATCAGATAGCCGGGCGTCTCGCCGGCGCCGCCGGCCACCACCAGCGTGCCGGCGATCATGCGACAGCCGGCATTGTCGCCTGCGCCTTTCAACACCGCGATCAGGCCGCGCCGCATCCGGTCGGCTGCAAAAGCGCCCGTTTTGCCCCTGACGATCAGCACGCCGCCATTCATGCCGGCCAGTTCCCCGGCGAGCGGCGCCCCAAGGTGATCACCGGCATTGCCCGATATTTCAAGCCTGCCGCCGCGCATGCCGGAGCCTGCATGCGGACCGGCATTGCCTTCGATCGTCAGCGTGCCGCCGCGCATGGCGCGCCCGGCCTGGGCGCCGGCATTACCGACGACGCGAACCGAACCGCCCCGCATGCCTTCCGCCACGCGGTCGAGGCGCGCGCTCCCACCTTCGAAGACGATGTCCAGCGGATCGTTGCCGGCGACGCGAAAGATATCGCCGACCTTCGATCCATGCTTCGACATGCCGATCTGGATTTTTTCGATATCGCGCCTTTCGATCCCGGCAAGCCGCTCCGGCGTCAGCCGCGACAGGTCAAGGCGCTCGGGCGGCTCGGCGACAAGGGTGAAGGTCAGCGCTTTCACGGCAGCATGTCCTTCAGCGAATAGATGAACTTGCCGAGCTTGCCGCCGTAATTGCCGGCGCTTATGCGAACCGCGCCTCGCTTCGGCCCAAGCTCGATGACGGTCTTGATGCCGGCCTTCATCGCGGCGGCAACGGCATCGTTGGTCTCGCCATCGATGACGATTTCCAGGACAGCGTTGATGTCGGAACCGAGCTCACTCCTGACAACACCGCGCAATGTCGGCGCGTAGGCTTCGTTGGCCGAGGCGATCATGCCCTTGTATTTGCCACCGATCTTGGAACCCGAACGGGCGATGCCGCCCGGAAACGGCACGATCGCGCCCGGCACCAGGCCTATCGCCGCAACCGCGGCCTCGGCGGCAACCAAGGCCTTGGCGCTGCTTTCAGCCATGACGAAGAAATTGCCGCCGCCGACGGCAGCCTTCGTCAGCCCGGTCGTCGCTTCGCACAGGAATTCGCCATCCATGACGGGAACGCGCCAAAAATGCCTGCCGCCGATTTTCTTGGAGATCTGCCAGCCGTCACCAAAATAACGCAGCGCCGAACCGAGCTTCAACTCGGCGCTGCCCTCCAGTCCGGCGAAGCAGGCGGAACCCGGCGAGGTCAAGACACACTGGCCGACGCGATTGAGCAGTTGTTTCTGCAACTCGTCTGTTCCCATCGCAAAGATCATCACGCGGCAGCCGGGCCGGCCATCCGGTGTGGCCGATGGCGGCAGTTCGACATCGATTGCCGCTTCGCAGCCGCAGCCGATCACCGAGGTGGCAAAGCCGGTCATCGTGATTGCCGCCTGGCGGGCCCATTTCCGGTTCGGCGCGGTGATGATGATGGCGGTCGCGCGCATGCCGAAGGCCTCGGCAAAGGTATCGTCGATCACTATGCCATTTACGCTCACGTTCGGCATGCAACCTCGCCGAATGGCTGTTCGCGCGCGATCGCGGAATCCGGGAAATTGAACCAGTCCAGCGACAGGCCGTAGCGCTGCTGGTGATAATCCTCCAGGCGCCGCACCATCGCCTTGTCCGGCGACGGATTGAGCCTGAGCGCCTTGCCCCAGCGGTAATGGGTGATCTCTCCGTCCTGCACGACGAGATCGCCATCCTTGAAGACATACGCCGCCTGCCCCAGCATTTTCGCGATACTCCCGTCCCTGCGGTAGACAGCGATGTCGGCGATAGCGCCGGCGCCGAGATGGCCCCGGTCTGTCAGCCCGAGCAGCTTGGCTGGGGCCGCGCGCGTCATGATGGCGATTTCCTCGAACGTGTATTCGCGGTCGACTGCGGCCAGGGTGGAGAGCGCCATGGCGGATTTTGGAAGTCCGGCAATCATTTCGGTGCGCGCTTCCCGGCTCATCAGCAACTCGAACAGGGCTGGATAGACGGTAAAGGGCGCGCCGTTGGGATGATCGGTGGTGAAGAAGACACGCCACGGATCGTCGATCAGGAGAAAAAGCTCGAGTCCGATCGCCCACTGCATCGTGCCATAGAAATCCTTGCCATAGCTGTAGGGCACGACGCCGCCGCCATTGCCGTCGCCGTCATGAATGACGGATTTTTTCGGCTGCGCACTGCCACGCGCCGAAAACTGCCGCATGACGTCGGAGGAGACGGTGACCGTCTGGCCGAACATCACCTGGCCGATATCAATGGTGACTTCCGGCGTCGCATTGACCAGTTCGGCAAGACGCGCCGCGGCCGACGAAAACTTGCGCTTGCCTTCCGTGCCATAGCCGTAGAACTGGAGATGGGCGAGGTGCAGCGGCAATCCTTCCGCCGCCGCGATCGTCGCGGCCGCCGTGTCCGCCGATCCGGGGCTGCCCAGATTGTTGCAATGGACATGCAGAGGATGCGGGACCCCAAGGCTGTCGACGGCCGCCTGTAGCGTCTTGACGATCTTGCGCGAGCTGACGCCATAGGAAGGCACCACATCGTCCAGCGAGAAGGTGCGGACGTTTTCCTTGAAGGCGGCCGCCGCACCGGCGTTGATCACCTTGACCCCAAGCGCCCGCGTCGAGGCGACCGTCCAGGCGACATAGTCCTCGATCATTTGAGACGAAGCGTCGTCGCGGATCATTGACAGCAGGAAATCGTCGTTGCCGAGAATGGCGAGCGTCGCCTTGTCGATGATCGGGATGTCGGCCAGTTCGAGATGGGTGTGAAGTGCGGCTCCCGGCGACATCGCCGGCTCGACCACCGTGGTGAAACCCATCTTGGCGTAGAGGCAGCCGGTCTGGAAGGTCGACCAGCCGGCGTTGGAGAGCGGCGTCGTCGCCGGCCGCGCCTGGTGCGCGGCATGCTGCTCGGGCAAGAGCAGCCGTGCGGTATTCACGTTGCCGCCGCCGATGTGGGAATGGATGTCAATGGCGCCCGCCATGACTATGCAGCCGGCAGCGTCGATGGTCCGGTCGGCGGCGCCCCCCGCCGGCGCCGCAACGATCTTGTCGTCCCTGATCCACAGATCGCCTTTGCCGAGCCGGCCATTGACGGGATCGATGATGTCGCCGCCGGCAATTTTCGTCAGCATGGCAACGCGGCCTCGGCGGAGACATGACTGGCGACCAGGCGGATAACAGTCGCAGCGGAGGGCAATTCGGACGCCGCTCGCGCATCGATTGACTTCAGCGAACCGGTGCGGCTGGAATAGACCACCGCCTCGTGATCGACGCCCGCTTCGCCGATGGCGATGGTGACCGCAGCGCCAGCGACCGGCTCCTGCGTTTTCGCCAAGGCGATCAGTGCCATGCGGTTCTTTCTCGTCTGCTTCTTCTGCGGCTGCACAATTGAGGAGGAGATCCGCAGGTGCAAGTCGGCTTCGCCGGCGGCGATCATGCGCGCGACATCGTAACGCCAGGGGTCGAATTCCGGGAAGCCACGCGCAAACCCCGTGCGCAGCGGAAAACCCGTCATCCAGGTCGAGGCGAGCGCGCTACCCCATCCGTTTTCGCTTGCCGGCAGATGCAGGCCGGATGCGCGCGACTTGCGGTTGAGATCAGTGATCAGTCCTTGCAGCATCTCAAGCGCCAGCCCTTCGGTGGCGTCGCCTGAAAACAGGAAGACGGGAAAATGCGCAGCCTCCAGGGCTTTGCTGAAATCGTCGAAATTCGACACCGGCTGCGATGTCTGGCGCCCCTTCCACTGCGCCCTCACAGCCGCCAGCGTCGCGCCGAGGCTTGCCTCGCCGCAGGACAGGAGCGTCGCCGTCCGCCCGTTGCTCAACGGCGGCGCAGACGCCCCGTTCGACCCGACCAGAAAGATCTCGCGTTGATTCTTGGCCGAGAGATCGGGAACCGTGGCTGAGAGTTCGCCGACAAATTCATGATGGATTTGCGGGAGTTCGCCGACAATCACCACGACATCGGCGCGCCGGCGCGTCTCGCCGGGCGCAACGGTCATCGCGCCTTTGTCGGTAAAGAGCGCGGTCTCCCGGGAAACTGCCGCGCCATCGGCATGATCGTATGCCGCGCCAACTCGCTCAGCCAGCGCGATCGCCGCCCTGGTGCCGTGTATATCCGTATCCAGGCTGAAAACCGGGCACCGGCTCGACCCCAACAGCGCGGCGGCATGTGCAGCCGCGCGCTCGACCAGCGTTTCCCGGTTGCCGATCCAAGCAACCGCCATTCACTACGCTACTTTCTGGTGCCGGCCTGATCCTAGACGAAACTGGATCGGCCGTGAACCCCGCCAGCCAGCAGATTAGCGAATGTTTTCATGCGCTATCAACAAATTCCGACCGCGCTTAATCATATTTGATGTAAGCGAAGCGCTGATCGGTCGGCGGAGTGCCTTCCAGCGCGCCGCCTTCCCTGGCCGGCTGCCACTGGACGACATCCTCGATCTTTTTGGCCAGCTCGAAGTCTTTGTCGGTGATGCCCTTCGCTGCATGGTTCATCAGGCGCACCTCGACCCAGGCATAGGAGGCGGTGATATCGGGATGGTGCCACGCCGCCTCGGCGAGATGGCCGACCGTGTTGATGACCATCAGTGTCGATTTCCAGCTATGGGTCTTGTATTTGCGCCGGATCCAGCCGTTCTCGTAATACCATTTCGGCAGTTCCTTCTCGAGCCGGTCGGCAATCTCGGCTTCCGAATAGACTTTTTCCTTAGGCGTCTCGTTCATCTCGACCTCCGCGACTTGCCCGGTCCGTTTTGCGCCGGGGCCAAAAGAAGATAAAACGAATGCACTCTCTCCGGCTTGCCCCGTCGACGAAAACAGCTATCATGGCGAACGGGCACCTAAACTTCCATGATGCGTCTATGATGCACCCATCGGGGGGTAGATGTCGAATTCTGTTACCATACGAGTGCCCGCCCGCCTGCACCTTGGCTTCCTCGATCTCAATGGCGATACCGGACGTCGCTTTGGCAGCGTCGGGCTACCGCTGAGCGAACCCGAAACCGTCGTCACCCTGTCGCGGTCCAGCGAAACCATCGTCGAAGGCACCGAGAGCCGGCGCGCCGGCGAACATTTGTCGATGCTCTGCAGGCATCTCGGCATTCGCGGCCAGCACCGTCTGGTGGTCGAACAGTCGATCCCGAGCCATGCCGGCCTGGGCTCCGGCACGCAGATCGCCCTTGCCGTCGCCTCGGCGCTGCGCACGCTCCACAAACTGCCCCTCGATATTGGCGGCGACGCGACCCTGCTCGATCGCGGCGGCCGATCCGGCATCGGCATCGCCAGTTTCGAAAGCGGTGGTGTCATTGTCGACGCCGGCAAGGACGACAGCGGCAGGCCGCCGCCGGTCGTGGCGCGACTGCAGTTTCCGGAACAGTGGCGCGTCGTCCTGATCCTCGACCATGGCGGGCATGGGCTGCATGGCGACGCCGAGATCGCGGCGTTTCGGTCGCTGCCGCCCTTCCCGGCGTCCGGCAGCGGCGAGATCTGCCGGCGGGTGCTGATGGGCATCATGCCGGCTCTGGTCGAACATGACCTTCCAGCCTTCGGCGCCGCCGTCGCCGCGATCCAGATGCTGATCGGCACCCATTTCGCCCCGGCGCAAGGTGGCGTGTTCACCTCGAAGCGGGTCGAGAGGTTGGCCCACGGTCTCAATGAAGCAGGCGCCGTCGGCATCGGCCAGAGCTCGTGGGGACCAACAGGGTTTGCCTTCGCCCCATCGCAGGACGCTGCAGTCAGCTTCGTCAGCGCCGTTCGGCAGACAGTTGAAGACGGCATCGAGATCAGGATCGTCAAGGGCCGGAATTCCGGCGCGAAGATCAGTTCGACCAAACTTGATCTCGTCGGCAGCTGACGGCCCGGCAACGCGATCAGGTTCAAGAGGAAAGGCGAGAAATGGCCCGCAAACATATCCTGCACATGCTGACGCCGTTGAAGCATATGAGCCCTTTCGACGTGAACATGGCTCTCGATGCAGGTTTCGACGCCGTCGTCCCCTATGTCGATGTAAGCCTGGGAGAGGTGACAGGCCTCGTGCAGGACGCGATCTTCTCGCGCCCGCCCGATGCGGGCGTCGATACCGGCATTTTTATCGCCGGCAAGGATGCCTCGCTGGCGCTAGACATGTTCGACGAAGCGCGAAAAGCGATGGTGCCGCCTTTCCAGGTTTCGGTATTCGCCGATCCTGCCGGCTCGTTCACCACGGCCGCGGCGATGGTGGCAAAGGTCGAAAAAGCGCTGGAGAAGAAATTCGAGCGCAGGCTGAGGGACACGAGGATCGCTGTTTTCGGCGCCACCGGCGTCGTCGGCTTCTGCACTGCCGTCATCGCAGCCAGGGAAGGCGCCCGGGTCACGCTTGTTGGTCATGACGGCATCGAAAGGGTCGAGCAGATCGCGGCCGAGATCAAAAGCCGTTTCAACATCGCCGTGGATGCGGCCGACGGGTCGAGCGACGCCCGCAAGACGAAGCTGGTCGAGGCGAGCGAGGTGATCCTGGCGTGCGCCAAGGCCGGCGTCCAGGTGGTCTCGAAAGCGCAGTTGAAAGGTGACGGCCTGCTCATTGCCGCCGACGTCAACGCGGTCCCGCCGGCCGGCATCGAAGGCGTGGCCGTCAATGCCAATAGCGATCCGCTCGAAGCGGCAAAGGCTGTCGGCATTGGTCCGCTTGCCATCGGCAACGTGAAATACAAGGTCGAATTCGGCCTCTTCAAAAGAATGATCGAAGCCGAAAAAACCATCACGCTCGATTTCCAGGAAGCATTTTCCCTTGCACGCGAAATCGCCAAATAACGCCGGATCTCTATTGATCGCGGCGATTTCAGGCCGGGCGCTGGCTGCCGCTGCGCGCCGAGCCGGCTATCGTCCGCTGGTCGCCGATTTCTTTTGCGATACCGACACGGTCGCGCTTGCCGAACGCGCGACGATGCTGCCGGGCGACCTGCAACGCGGCATCGACGGCGAGCGCATCATGGAGACGCTTCAGCAATTGGCAGGAGACGACCAGCCGGTCGCCATCGTCCTGGGTTCGGGCTTCGAGCGGATGACGGAGACCGTCGATGAGATTGCGCGCCATTTTCCGCTCGCCGGCAATGGCGGCGGCGCGATCCGCAGGATCAAGGACCCGCAATTGCTGGCCGCCGATTGCGCCGAACTCGGCATTCCGCATCCGCAATTCCGATGGGACCGGCCGCCCGATCCGGAGAACTGGGTGGTCAAGACCGCGGGCGGCGCCGGCGGCACGCATATCAGACGGGCCGGCGGAGAAACCCCGGCCACCGGCCGTTATTTCCAGCGTTTCGTTCCCGGCCGCAGCGCCTCGGCCCTGTTCGTCGGCGACGGCCAAACCGCTGATATCGTCGGCTTCAGCCAACAATGGGCGTCCCCCGCCCCGGCAGCGCCCTATCGCTATGGCGGCGCCGTGCGGTTGAGACGCTTCGATCGCAGGCAGGCGGCAATGATCCGCGGCTGGCTTTCAGGTCTGGCGGGCCGCGCCGGCCTGGTTGGATTGTGCAGCGCCGATCTCATTCGCGGACCGGATGGCTACAAGCTCATCGAGATCAATCCGAGGCCAGGCGCCACCCTCGACATATTCGACGATGCCGACGCGCCGCTGATCGAAGCGCATCTGCGCGCCGCGGCAGGCAGGGCTTACCACCTGCCGCGCTTCGTCGATTCGATGGCGTCGATGGTGACCTATGCGACGGCGCCGATCGCCCGGTTTCCATCGATTGCCTGGCCTGAATGGACTGCCGACCATCAGTCGCCCGGCACCCGTCTGATCGCTGGCGATCCTGTCTGCACCATCTTCGCGCGCGGTCCGAGCGCCGATTTGACGAGGCGGCTCATCAAGGGACAAGCCAGCCGATTGCAACACCAATGGGAAGGAGACCGGACATGAAAGACGGTTCGGCATTCCTGAACGATAATGCGCAGCGCATCATAGACGGCATGATCGGCAACGCCGAACGCCTGCGTATCGCCGTTGCCAGGGGGCCATTGGGCGAGTGCCTGATCGATGCCGGCGCCAAGGCCGCCGGCGGCGTCGAGGCCGGGCTGCACATGGCGGAAGCCGCGATGGGCGGGCTCGGCAGCGTTTCGGTCTGCATGGACCGCGCGTCGCAGAAATGGCCGCTCACCGTCGAAGTGCGGTCTTCGCAGCCGGTACTTGCCTGCCTGGGCAGCCAGTATGCGGGCTGGAACCTGTCAAGCCAAGGCTATTTCGCCATGGGATCGGGACCGGCGCGGGCGCTCGCCCGCGTCGAACCGCTGTTCGAAGCACTTTCCTATCGCGACATTGCGTCATCCGCGGTGCTTATCCTGGAGACCGCCGAACCGCCGCCCCAGGCGATTGTCGAGAAGGTCGGCAAGGCAACCGGATTGCCAACCGAAAAGCTCACCTTCCTCTATGCGCCGACACAAAGCCTTGCGGGCAGCGTGCAGATCGTTGCGCGCGCGCTCGAAGTCGCCTTGCACAAGAGCAACGATCTCAAGTTTCCGCTGGAGAATATCGTCGACGGCATCGGCACGGCGCCTATCCCTGCCCCCCATCCGGATTTCCTGACCGCAATGGGCAGAACCAACGACGCCATCATCTATGGCGGCAGCGTCCAGCTCTTCGTCAAAGGCTCGTCGAAAGACGCCAGCGAGCTCGCGGAGCGACTGCCGAGCCGCGCCTCGCGGGACCACGGCCACCCCTTCGCCGAGGTCTTCAAGCGGTTCAACGGTGATTTCTATGCCATTGATCCGCTGCTGTTCAGCCCGGCCGAAGTGATCGTCACGGCGATCGAGACCGGCGATACGTTTCGCGCCGGCGAGCGTGATCTGCGGATGCTCGAACGGAGCCTCGGTTAGGCCATGGCGCTGCAATGGATTCGTCTGTCATCCGCCTGCCGGGCCGCCCGCTCGCGCCTTCGGTATACCGGTATCCGAGGCGCCATATGATCCCCCGCATCCTGATCGTCAGCGACAATTCGGACGCCCGCGCCAAGGGCCTGGCAGCAAGGCTGGACCGGCGCGGCGCCGTGGTCGCAACCGTGCCGTTGGCGGCGATCGCGTTCGACACCGGCAGCCCGAGCGGACTGTCGATCCCCGGTTTCGATGGCGCGCTGCCCGACGCCGTGCTGGTCCGTTCGATCGCCGCCGGATCGTTCGAAGCCGTCACCCGGCGCCTTGGCGTGCTGCACGCATTCGGCAAGCTTTCCATTCCGGTGTGGAATTCCGCGCAGGCGATAGAACGCTGCGTCGACAAGTCGATGACGACCTTCCTTCTGAAGAATGCCGGCCTGCCGACGCCGCCGACATTCGCGGTCGAGGGACGTGCCATGGCCGAAACGATCGCCGAACGCGAACTGCCGTTCACGCCGCTGGTGCTAAAACCGCTTTTCGGCGCACAGGGCCGAGGCATCCGGCTGATCGAAACACTGTCCGATCTCCCCGCCGAGGACGAGGTAAACAGCGTCTACTATCTTCAGCATTACGTGCCGCGCCCCGGCCCTCCTTTCCGCGATTTTCGCGTTTTCGTCTGCGCCGGCGAGGTCCTGGCGATGATGAGCCGCCGCGGCGACGACTGGATCACCAACGTCAATCGCGGGGCAGTGCCAGAGCTGGTTTCGAGGCAGGTTTCGCTGCACGGCGAAACCGAATTGGCGACGCTGGCACGGGCCGCCGCCGCCGCTATCGGCGCCGATTTCGCCGGCGTCGACATCGTGCCGTCGGCCGACGGCACGATGTTCGTGCTTGAGGTCAACAGCATGCCCGCCTGGTCCGGGCTTCAATCGGTCGTCGCGGTGAACATCGCCGATGCGATTGCAGACGCCCTGCTGAAATTCCTGGCCGATCGTACCGAGGCGGCGGCAGCGCGACCCTACCGCCTCACTGCGCCGGCGAATTCGTGACCGACGGCATGGCGCTTTCGCGAGAACGCCTCCGGGCTGCCTATAAGGACGCCTGCCGGATGGAGATCGAGGCGCTGAAACCGGGCAATGTCCATCTGTTCGCCGACGGGCACGGCATGTCCGCCGCCCAGTTCATGACGAGCGCAGAGGTCTCGTCCGCGCCGCTGACCGATCCGCGACTGCCGGTCGGACAGCGCATGCTGGAAGCAGTCCGCGCGACACGTCTGGCAGTCGCGACCAATACCAATCTCGGTATCATTCTTCTGGCAGGGCCTCTGCTATGCGCCGCCGAAATGGCGGGCGGCAGCCTCCACGACAATGTCGACGCGGTGCTGCGCGCGATGACCATGGACGACACCAGAGCGGTGTTCGAGGCGATCGTCGCGGCCGCGCCGGGCGGGCTCGGAGAGGCCGCGAACGATGTGCGGCAGGAGCCGAAGGTTCATCTGCTCGAAGCAATGAGGGAGGCGGCCGACCGCGACATGATCGCCCGCCAGTATGTTACCGGTTTCGGCGACGTGTTCGGCGTCGGGCTTGCGGCTCTGAAAACGGCGTTGGCACGCGGCGAAGGCGGCATGTGGCCGACGGTGTTCGCCTATATGGCGTTTCTCGCCAGCTTCCCCGACAGTCATGTGGTGCGCAACCATGGAACTGACGTCGCAGATCAGACGCGGCAAGAAGCCCTTGCCGTTGAGGCGGCGCTGCATGCCAACGATGACGAGACGTCACGCATTCGTCTGCTCATGGAGCTTGACCGCCGGCTGAAGGCGGACAACGTCAACCCCGGCACCTCGGCCGACCTGACCGTGGCTACTCTTTTAGTCCACACCCTCGGCGTTCAGCTTGCATAATCGCAACGTTGGTGGTTGACTTTCAGGAGCGGAAGCTGGGCTTCCGCGGCTATCCAGCCAACCGGTCCGGATGTCCGGGCGCTGCCAACAAGGATAGCTGTCCATCGAGCGCTCGCTCGGTATGCGGCGTCTTTGGACACCATAACTGTGTCTTGGAGGAAATTGGCATGGCAAAAATCTCGAAAGTAATGGTCGGTGAATCGCTGGTAGGAGACGGCAACGAAGTGGCGCATGTTGACCTGCTCATCGGCCCACGGGGGAGCGCAGTCGAAACAGCATTTTGCAACGCGCTTACCAACAACAAGGACGGTTTTACCTCCCTTTTGGCGGTGATCGCACCCAATCTTCAGTGCAAGCCCAACACCGTGATGTTCAACAAGGTCACGATCAAGGGCGCTAAACAGGCCGTGCAGATGTTCGGCCCGGCCCAGCATGCGGTTGCAAAGGCCGTGCAGGACAGCGTCGCCGAGGGGGTCATTCCTGCCAGTGAGGCGGACGATCTGTTCATCTGCGTCGGCGTTTTCATCCACTGGGACGCGGCGGACGACGCCAAGATTCAGAAGTACAATTACGAAGCGACAAAGGAAGCCATCCAACGCGCGGTCGCGGGAACACCGACCGCCGCCGAAGCCACGGATAAGCGGGACCAGGTGAAGCATCCGTTCGCGGCTTAGACAAGAGACAGCCCCGCACAGGCAAAACCCTCCGCTGAGTCGGATGGTCTGTTGCGCCGCCTGAAAAAACTTCTGGGCCTTTAGAGCATCGGACCCCAAAACCTGCCCTCGGAATTGACCCGAGGGTTGGGAACCGGTTTTGGGAAATCCGATGCTCCAGCAAAGAGATAGAGCGGCGAGACGATCGACTTGAGAGTTCGCCGCTCTAATCCAAGGCAGTTTCCGAGGCCGAAGTTCGAGATCACGCGATGTCAGGTGCCAAGCGTTGCGAGGTGCCCCGGGGTGAGCGTGCCGTCATGCAGCGAGGTCGCGACCAGCGCCGCGGCGATACCGAGTGACGAAAGGGCGCGAATGTCAGCCTCGTTGCGCACCCCGCCGGCCGCGATGACGGAGCGGCTTCCAGCCTTCGCCTTGATTGCCTCAAGCCGCGTGAAATCGGGACCGGAGGCGGAGCCGACCTTGGCCAATGTCATGACGATCACCTTTTGCGGCCAAAGCTCCGGCTCGTCGAGAAATGATGCCGGACCGCGAAACCCGTCGTCGAAGAAATCCAGCGACAGGATAAGCTCCGGATGATTGCAAAAACGCCGCAACAACGCGTCGTCTTGCTGCGATTCGGAACCCAGCACCGGGTAAAGCCAGGGCTGGGCAAGTGCTGCCGAAAGGGTTTTCTCGTCGGCGAAGCCGGCATCGACCCAAAGCTCCGGCGGCTCCGCCATCGCCTTCAGCCGGGCAAGCGCGCCGCTGTTTGGCGTTCCGCCTTCGATGGCATCGAGATCGGCGATATAGAAGGCCGGAAAAGGATAAAGCCGGCGCAGCCCTTCGGCGACCGCGACGGCATCGGAACTTTGACTGAGCGGCGTGACGATCGGCCTGTAGCGATCGCGTTTTCCTTGCTGGGCGCGGACCACCTCGCCGCCTTTCAGGTCAAGAACCGGAATGATACGCAACGCTCTTTTTCTCGCTGACCAACTGCCCCTGACCAACTGTGATGAAAGCTTGAACCGTGGAAAAAAGAAAGAGCATCGTTGCCGGCTTCGATATTGGCGGAGCCCATCTGAAGGTGACGCGTGCGCAAGACGGCCGCATCGTCGAGGCAGTAACGATCGCCACGCCGCTCTGGCAAGGGCTCCATTCCCTGACCTCGGCATTCGAGGAAACGGCTCCTATCTATGCCGGCGCCGACCTCAACGCATTCACCATGACCGGCGAACTGGTGGATGTCTTTCCGTCCCGCGATGCAGGCGTCGCGGCTCTGCTGGATGAGATTTCAACCCGTGTCGCAGGCGAAAACTTGATCTATGCCGGGCCGTCCGGCTTTGTCGGGGTCGAGCAGGCAGCGCGGCTGAGCAGCGATGTCGCCTCCGCCAACTGGCACGCGACAGCGTCGTTGGTGGCGAAGCTCGCTGGCGATGCTCTGTTCGTCGACATGGGCTCGACCACCACCGACATTATCGCCATCAAAAATGGCTCCGTCGCCAATGACGGCTACACCGATGCCGGACGGCTTCTGAGCGGCGAACTGGTCTATACCGGCTTCACCAGGACGTTCCTGTTCGGCGTCGCCTCGTCGGCCCCCGTCCGCGGCAGGCTGACACCGCTGATGAACGAGTATTTCGCCTCGATCGCCGATGCGCACCGTATCCTGGGGGTGCTCGACGAGAAGGACGACAGGCACGCGTCCGCCGACGGCAAGGAAAAGACCGTCGATGGTTCGATAGCGCGGCTGGCGCGCATGATCGGGCGCGACGCCGCCGAGCTGACCCTGCCGGAATGGCATGAAGTCGCACGCTGGTTCAGCGAACGGCAATTGCGCAAGATCCACGACGCTGCGTCCCTGGTTGCCGGGTCCCTGGTCGCCGGGTCCCTGGCCCGGGATGCGCCGATCGTCGGCGCCGGAACCGGCCGCTGGCAGATCAGGCGGCTGGCCGAACGCATGGAACGCCGCTTCGTCGATTTCGCCGAGATCGTCCCCGCAGATGACGCCGTTCGCGGCGAAGCCAGCAGCGTCGCGCCTGCGTCAGCGGTGGCGCTGTTGGCGGGATCTCCATCATAGGCGCTCTACCTGGTTCAGCCCCGCGCCTCCTCGCCGGGAGACCCCTTGACCGACAGGTGATCGCCGACACGCTGCATCAGCCAGTCCCAGGCTTCCTTTTCGCCCTCGCCCGCGGTCTTTTCGATGGCAATCGAAAGGTAGGCGATCTCCGCCTCGATCTTGTCGCGCGGCAGCATGCCGAGCCGGCTGACCAGGATGGCCAGTTCCAGCACCGCCGCCTTGGCGCGGTTGAAGCCGGTGAACGGCGCATGCGTTTCCTCCCGCACCACGCGGCAGAAATGGCGAGGTCGCATGCCATCGTCATCGACACTCTCGACTTCGAGGACCGAATGCGCGAGCGCCGCCTCGAGCCGCGGCACCGAACACCCGTCGACCGCAACGGTTGGCCAATCCTTGCGCCCGGTCAGGCAGCCGGCAAAGATACGCACGTCATCGGTGTAATTGGCGATGGCGAACGGCACTTCGGCGAGATTGTCGAGCGTGATCGATGGCCGGAACGGCGCAATGATCCAGCCGTCCTTCTCGGCGATGATGCCGATCGGCGCGATGTGGACATCCCCGGTCTTGTTGACGGTGGTGACGATCGATTCGCGAATGTAGGACATGGTTTAGCGCTCTTTCTTCGCGCGAAGCGTGTGGCCCGCTTCCGCGAGACGGCTGCGGTCGGTTTCGGGAGCCGGCGCAGCAACGCCCCATGCGAGCGGCTCGTCCTGCACATAGCGCTTGCCGAGTCGCCACGCGATCTCGGCCTTCATCAGTTCCGCGCCGAGATAGAACGCGTGTGCGCCATCCGCCTCAACGCCAAGCCCGGTAAAGAGTTCAAACGCATCAGTGGCAACCGCATGCCCCTTGCCGTTGAAAACATGGATGCCGTCCTCGGCAGTCATGATGCGGAAGTTGGTGTCGCGCACCTCGGCCGCGAGTGCTGCGATATCCTCGGTCGAGGCCGTAAACGGCTTGCGGTCGTGAACCTGCAGCAGCCCTGGATGGTAACTCCGCGGCAGCGCACCGTCATTTTTCGCGGCAAACAGGATCCGGCGGGCAATATCGTGCTCCTCGATCGTTCGCAGCGTGTGCGGGCTGACATGCACGGCAAGCACGTTTTTGATCTGAAGTTCCGAGCAGAGCCCGGCCAGAACGGCGGTGACGCCGGAACTGTCGGCGTCGGTCAATTCGGTGAGATTGCCGGTGCCCATCAGCAGTTCGACCTCGGGCCAGCGCCGCCGCGCCTCGATGAAGCGCGCAAGTGACGCCGCAAAGCCGAAATGGATCGGGTCGAGCACCGGATCGGCGATGAAGGCGACGCCGGCCTTTTGCGCCGCTTCGATGGCCCGTCCGAGCGAATCCAGGTCGCCGGGTGCTGACGGGATCAGCACTGGTACTGCCTTGCAATCGAAGGCCAGCGGCAGCGTGTTCTCATCGAGGCTAAGAAGATAGTCCGCACCGGCGCGTGCGCCGATCGACAGTTCGTCCGTGCTGGCCGAATCGACGCTGATCAGAAACCCCCGTGCCTTCAGTTCGCGCACCGCCTCTTCCAGCAACGGAAACGGCGTTTCCGGCAGGCAGCCGAGATCGATGACGTCGGCGCCGACCGCAGCCAGCGTCCGTGCCCTCGCCACCAGCGCCTCGATCGACAGCATCGGCGCATCGACGATTTCGGCGAAGATGCGCATGTCGTGACGCGAAAGGTCAGGCGGCTCGCCCGTCCGGCCGAGAAAGGCCGGCAGATCGGCGATCTCGTCAGGACCACGTACGAAGTGCACGCCGAAATGGTTCGATAGATGCTCGAGGTCCCCGCGATAGCGGCCGGGCAGGATGACGCGGTCGATGGCGCCTGTCAGGCTGAGCCGCCGCTTGATGATGTCTTCGCTCATCAGCGCCGCGACCTTGACGCCGATGTCGATGATCTCCCACGCAAATTCGGTTTCGCCCAGTCCGGCCAGCAGCCTTTCCAGCCGGACCTTGGCCAGATGGCCGGTAAGAAAGGCCAGCCGCTCAGCCATGGCTTGCGAGTTCGGCATGGCGCCGTCTGACCGAGGCTTCGAGATCGGCAAGCGACTCGACCACCTGGGTCCGCTCAAAACTCTTCAGCTGGTTGGTATTCTCCAGGTCGATCCTGCGCGGATAGACCTTGACCAGCCCGTGCGGCGCCATGGTTTCGAGTTCCGGCGCGGTGTCGCAAGCAAAGACGATAGCCGGCACCCGGCATTTTCCAGCCTGGGCAAAGACATTGGTGGCGAGCGTGTCGGAAATGCCGTGCACGCATTTTGCGACCGTGTTGGAACTGGCCGGCGCCACCACGACCGTATGATAGACACCGTGATAGAATTCGCCGACCGGGATCGCGCTCGCCGTCTTGTCATGCAGCACGCGCGTCGTCTCCGGGAAATCGAGTCTGAGCTTGTACATGCGCAGCACTTCGTTGGCGGCTTTCGACACAAAGACATCGCAATGCTCTAGCTGGTGAATGAGTGCGAAGCTCTCCGTAAAAAAATGACCGGAACCGGTCAAAACCCATGCCCAGCGCGGCGTATGCAGCGTCGCCATCGCCTACCCTGCTTTTCTTGCCGACCGGATCGGAGCCGCGATCCGGATGCCGGGCAGATTGCCCGACGCGAGCAGCACCCCGGCTTCGGCTGCATCTTTCGGACCGGCGAGATGGAAATCGACACCGTCGGGCAGCATGGCGGCGAAGCCGGCGTCGACGATGCCTCTGACTGCCAGGCTGTCGATCGTGTCGCTGCCGAAGAAGGCGCCGGTCTGCTTGATCAGCAGCAGCGCATTCGAGCCGAGCTTGCGGGCAAGCCAGGCGGCAAGGGAATCGGAGGTAATGTCCCAGGACGCCGGAATGTCCGGCGCCGACAGGGCCAAGGACGACGGCAGCCACACCGGCACCTTCCCCACGTCCAACGTCCGCAGCATTTCTTCCAGCGACCGTGCCGGCGCCAGCCTTTCGTCACGGTCGAGGATGACCTGGGCGAACTGCTCCATGGCGAGGATCGCCATGGCGTGGGCAGCGGTGTCGGAAAAATCCATGCGGAACTGCGTCTCACGTACCTGGTCGGCGAACAGGCCGCCGCCGGGCACGATGACGATCGGCAGCTTGGAACCCGCCAGCGCCGCGATCCAGCTTTCCATTTCTGCCGCATGGACCGTGCTGCCGCCAAGCTTGACGACGGCTGGCTTGACGGCGGCTCGCCTCACGACCTCAGGCCTTTCCTGTCGCGGCTGGGAAGCAGCGCTTTGCTCTTTTCGGCCGGCAGGGCCGGAGGCAACGCCGCGGCCTGCCGCTTGGCGCTTGCGTTCGATCTCGACGCCGACGCCGCCTGGGCCGAGTTCGAGTTTTTCCACCCTTACCGTGACGCGCACGACACGCGGGTTCTCCAGAATGTAGGTCGCCACCTGCTCGGCCAAGGCCTCGCTAAGCTGGATGTGGCCTCGCGCGACGATGGTGCGAATGCCATCCATGATGATGTCGTAGGAGAACACATGGCGCATGTCTTCGGGATGGTCGGTGACTTGCAGCACGTCGGCGGTCACGTCGAAACGCACCTTCTGTGTATGGCCGTGCTCGAAACTGTAAGCGCCGATCTGGACCGGCAGGACAAAGTCCCGCACGAATATCTTGTCGGTGCCCAGTGTCGGGTCGGTGCCCGGCGAATAGCCCCTCGCCGCCAGCAGGCGGTAGTCGACGCTCGACGCGCCGCCGGCCCGGGATGCTTCCGGGACCAGCTCGCGGATCTGCGAAACCGCCTCGGCACTGATCGAACCCACGCGGCCGGAGTCGCCGCACAGCGCCCCGCGAAAGCCGAGAAAATCGGGAGCAAAGGGCAGCAGGCGCGGAATGTCCGGGGCTTCCAGCGATCCGCTCAGGCCAACAATCAGACCGAGCGATTTCGTTCGATCGATGAATCCCGGGATACGCTCGGGCGGCAGATGGTCGAGCAGCCGCCCGTTTGCCTTGTTCGCAGTGTCGACCATGGCGCCGTAGAAGCGATGTTTGGCAAAGTTCGGCAGAAGCTCGAAATCCGGCGCCAGATCGGCGAAAAGCACGGCGATCAGCTTCGTTCGCGCGGCGAGCGGTTCGAGCGCTGCCGCGCAGGCGGCGGCATTTGCCGACGGAAAAAAGCCTATCTTGACGTAATCGACACCGGTCGCAGCGATCTCTTCGGCCTTGGCGCGGATCGTCTCCGGTTCCATCGGCAGGTCGCCGCAGACCGCGCTGACCGGCGCCCGGCCGGCGATGAATGAAATCGTGCGGCGGATGGTTTGCGTGGATACCGCGCCCAGCGCTCCCGCCTTCGGCTCCTTCAGGTCGACGATGTCGACGCCGCCCGAAAGCGCGATCTCCGCCTCGTCGACGCCGGTGACACTGGCCAGCATTCTGGTCATTGGACTTTCTCCGGCATGAGGGACAGGACGCTCTCGGGCCCGAATACCGAAATCCGCTCGGTTGCCGTTTCGGCGAGCAGGCATGGCACTAAAGCAGACGCGAGACGTCCACTTTCAGGGTTTGATAAAGTTTGCGGGTCAGCTAAGCTCATCACGGGCACCTTGACTTCGCGCCGCTCCGACAACAATCGGACTTTAGCGCAAGATGGGTAATTTTTATCGATGACAAGCGCGGTGCCGGGCACTCTCGCGGCCTTTTTGTGCTTTTTTTCCCTGACCGTCAACGTTCCGCGCGCGCCAGCCCAGGAGGCGACGGGCGGGCAACCGGCTGCAACGGCCAAGCCTGAAAAAAAGCTGACCGAAATCAAGATAGGCTATTTGCGCGCTTATGCGCCGCAGCTGGCCTTGTCGGTGCTCGACGTCCCGCCGCGCGATGAAGGCGTTGCCGGCGGCAATGTGGCGATTGCCGACAACAACACGACCGGCAGCTTCCTCGGCCAGAAATTCAGCCTCGACGTGACCGAGGTAAAGCCGGACGCGGATGTCGTTGCGGCCTTCCAGGAAATGATCGCCAGAGGCGACCGCTATGTGGTCGCAGACGTCTCGGCCAGGCAATTGCTGTCGATCGCCGATCTTGCCCGCGACGACGGCGTTTTGATCTTCAATGCCGGCGCCACCGACGACAGTCTCCGCGAAGAGGAATGCCGCGCCAACATCTTCCACACCATCCCGACGCGCAGCATGCTGGCCGACGGGCTGGCGCAATATCTCATCTGGAAGCAATGGCGGCGCTGGGTGCTGATCTACGGCTCGCACGAGCGCGACCAGCTTTTTGCCGAGGCGCTGCGCCGGGCGGCGACGCGCTTCGGCGGCGAGATCGTCGGCGAAAAGCTGTTCGAGGATACCGGCACGGCACGGCGGACCGATTCCGGCGTCGTCCAGATCCAGCGGCAGATGCCTGTCTTCACCCAGGACCTGCCGGAGCACGATGTGTTGCTGGTCGCCGATGAAAGCGAGGTGTTCGGCACCTATGTTCCGTTCCGCACCTGGACTCCGCGGCCGGTCGCGGGCACCGCCGGCCTCACCCCGTCGGCCTGGCATCCGGCCAGCGAGCAATGGGGCGGCACCCAGATCCAGAACCGCTTCGCCAAGGCAAACGGCCGCCGCATGATGTCGAAGGACATGGCGGCGTGGACCGCGGTGCGCATTCTCGGCGAGGCGGCGACCCGCACGCAGGGCGCCGACCCGCGCAAGATGGCCGACTTCATCCGCTCAGACGATTTTTCGATCGCCGCCTTCAAGGGGCAGAAACTGACTTTCCGCAAGTGGAACCAGCAGTTGCGGCAGCCGATCTTCATCGGCGACAACAGGTCGGTCGTCTCGACATCGCCGCAGGAAGGTTTTTTGCACCAGGTGTCGGAGCTCGATACGCTCGGGGTCGATGAGCCGGAAACAAAATGCGTGCTTGAGTAGAACCAATTGGGAGGAATTTCGGTGCAGAGACGAGCTTGCGCACTCGCCATTCTCGCGACCGGCTTCATGGCCGGCCCGGCGTCGGCCTACATGGCTTATGTTTCCAACGAAAAGGACAACACGATGAGCGTCGTCGACACCGCGACGATGCAGGTGGTGAAGACCGTCAACGTCGGGCAGCGTCCGCGCGGCATCACCATCTCGCATGACGGCAAGCACATTTATCTCTGCGCCAGCGACGACGATTCGATCGAGGTGATCGACACGGCAACCCTGGAGATCGTCGATACCTTGCCCTCCGGGCCTGACCCGGAGCTCTTCGTGCTCTCGCCTGACGGCAAGACACTCTATGTCGCCAATGAGGACGACAATCTAGTCACCGTCATCGACATAGAGAGTAAGAAGGTGCTGTCTGAGATTCCGGTCGGCGTCGAACCGGAAGGCATGGGCGTCAGCCCGGACGGAAAGACCATGGTCAATACGTCGGAAACGACAAACATGGCGCATTTCATCGATACGACGACCCACGAGATCACCGACAACGTGCTGGTGGATACGCGTCCGCGCTTCGTCGAGTTCACCCCCGACGGCAAGCAGGCCTGGGTGAGTGCCGAGATCGGCGGCACTGTTTCGGTGATCGACAATCAAACGCGCGAAGTTGTCCAGAAGATCACCTTCGAGATATCAGGCCTGAGGGCCGAATCCATCCAGCCGGTCGGCGTGCGCATCACCGCCGACGGCAAGAAAGCCTATGTGGCGCTCGGACCGGCCAACCGCGTCGCGGTAATCAACACGCAGACATACGAGGTCGAGAAATACGTGCTGGTCGGCCAACGCGTCTGGCAGCTCGCCTTCACCCCGGACCAGAAAACCATCATCTCGACCAACGGCGTGTCGAACGACATCACCTTCATCGACGTGGAGACCGACGAGCCGGTGCAGTCGGTGACCGTCGGCGCGTTGCCGTGGGGCGTCGTCGTCTCGCCCAATTGAACCAGCCCAATTGAATCAACACAGCCAGAAAAACAGCAGAAGGGCAGGAAATCATGCGGAAATTTCGGGTAGTCGCATTCGCTGCATTGGTGGGTATGGCACTCACGCAGGGCCAGGTCTGGGCGCAGGACGGCGATGACGATGACGCAGCCGCCGGTGCGGCCACCAAAAACGATGCCAGCCCCGAAGCCGAGAAGGCAACCCGGGCCAGCAAGGACGTGCCGGAACTTATCCTCGGCACAAAGCAAGACCAGTTCACCGCCAACCAGAAGGATTTTCAGCTGATCGCCGGCCAGGGCTATCGCTGGAAGATCACCGCGGCGGGCAGGCTGGAGTACAAATTCCATACCGACCTGTTCCGCAATGTGTGGAACAACCAGATCGTCATCAACGACCTCGAGGTGCACATGAACGGCGCACCTGCATGGCTCGAATTCGACGCCGACGGCACCATCCAGGTACAGTTCACCACCGTGAGGCCCGGCATCTACACATGGTCGGTGCCCGACCTCGCCGACAGGGGCATGAAGGGCACGATCACGATCAAGTAGGATCACCGGAAAGCGAGACCTTCGCGATCGGGCCCGGTGCGCTAGACTCCTGGTGCGCCAGGTGCGCTAGATTATCGTCGACGACAAGGAGCCAGCCGGCGTGCAGCATGTGAGGACAAGCGGACCAGGAGATGAGGTGGCGGCGCTCGATGTCGCCGGCGTCAGCCATTCCTATGGTTCGAAGCGGGCGCTCAACGACGTCTCATTCTCGATCGCGCCGGCGACCTTCACCGTTCTTCTCGGCCTCAACGGCGCTGGCAAGACAACCCTGTTCTCGCTGATCAGCCATCTTTACGACACGCGCCGCGGGTCGATCCGCATCTTCGGCCATGACGTCAGCCGCGCTTCGGGCGAAGCGCTCAGGCGTGTCGGTATCGTGTTCCAGGCACGCACGCTCGACCTCGATCTCAGCGTCCACCAGAACCTCTCCTACCACGCCGCGCTGCATGGCATCGGAGGACGTGAGGCCCGGCAGCGCATTGCCGCGCTGCTCGATATGGTCGACATGCAGGACCGGCAGCATGACAAGGCACGCAGCCTTTCCGGCGGCCAGATGCGGCGCATCGAGATCGCCAGGGCGCTGCTCCACCGCCCGTCCCTGCTGCTGCTCGACGAGGCGACGGTCGGTCTCGACATCCAGTCGCGCGCCGGCATTCTCGCCACCATCCGCAAGCTCGTCGAAACCGAGGGCATCGGCGTGCTGTGGGCGACGCATCTGATCGATGAGGTTGAAGACGGCGACCATGTCGTCGTGCTGCGGCAGGGCGAACTGGTCGCCAACGGCAAGGTGGCCGACGTCGTCAGGACGAGCGGCGCCGGTTCGATCCGCGACGCCTTTTCGAGGCTCAGCCGCATCGAGGCCGCCGGCATCGCGGAGATATCGCCATGAGCGCTCCCGCAATCCCCGAAAAAGTCGCCGGCATCGTGCCGATGAAGTTCGAAAAATTCGGCCTGCGCCACTATCTCATTTGCCTCAAGGGCGTCGTCCTGCGGGAGTGCCTGCGCTTCCTGCACCAGCGCGAGCGCTTCATATCCTCGCTGGTTCGGCCGCTCATCTGGCTGTTCATTTTTGCCGCCGGATTCCGGCAGGTGCTCGGCGTGTCGATCATCCCGCCCTACAAGACCTATGTCCTCTACGAGGTCTACATCACGCCGGGTTTGTGCGGCATGATCCTGCTGTTCTCGGGCATGCAGTCTTCGTTGTCGATGGTTTATGACCGCGAGATGGGCAACATGCGCACCCTTTTGGTCAGCCCCTTCCCGCGCTGGTTCCTGCTGGTGTCGAAGATGCTCGCCGGCGTCTCCGTATCGATCGCGCAAGTCTACGCGTTCCTGATCGTTGCCTGGTTCTGGGGCGTCAAGGCGCCGCCGATCGGCTATCTCATGGTTCTGCCGGCGCTGTTCCTGTCGGGCATGATGCTTTGCGCGCTCGGCATGCTTTTGTCGTCGATGATCAAGCAGCTCGAAAATTTCGCCGGCATCATGAACTTCGTCATCTTTCCCGGCTATTTCGCTTCGCCGGCGCTCTATCCTTTGTGGCGCATCCAGGAGGCGAGCCCGCTGCTTTACAAAATCTGCCTCGCCAACCCGTTCACCTATGCCGTCGAACTGATCCGCTTCGCCTTCTACGGCCAGATTAACTGGCTGTCGCTGGGCGTCGTCGCCGGCTGCACGCTGCTGTTCCTTGCCGCCGCAATCATCGCCTATGACCCTTCGCGCGGCCTGATGACCCGCAAACAGGACACGGGAGGAAATGCCTGATGGCACGAATGAGCCTTGTTCGCAGCCTGGCTGTGGTTGCCATGCTCGCGCCGGGCGTGAACGCCATGGCTGCGAACACCGATCCGGACTGGCCTTGCATACAGCGCAAGGTGCCGCAACTCTCGCTCGGCCAGATCTGGAACGGGCCGGAGCTGCCGCCAGCGGCGAAGGACTTGTCGAAAGACCCCGGTATCTCCGCCCTGGTCGAGGAGGTGGCAGCCCGGCGGATACCGATTGCCGAAGCCCAAAAGAAGATCAAGGATTTCGCCGCCTCGCTGCCGGCCGAGCAGCTTGCGCCGAAGATGGCGATGCTGGTGCAGGGCATGTTCGATCACATGGACGCCGAGCGTTCTCACGTGATCTCAGGCATTTCCCGTTACGCTCACAAGCAGCTCGAAATGGCCGCCGCGTTGCGCAAGGAAGCGTCCGACGTCGATGCGTTGCGAGCAAAGCCCGATGCAGATCCAGACGAGATCGAACGGCGAACCGAACAGCTGAAATTCGCAACGCGAATTTTCAACGAACGCGTCCAATCACTGACTTACGTCTGTGACGTGCCGACGATCATCGAGCAGCGGCTTTATCAATTGTCCAAAGTCGTCTCGGAAACGCTCGCCGCGAAGAAGTAAAACCTCATTTGCTCTTCGCGGCGGATCTCACGATCCCCGGCCGGGCAGCACGCGCCAGCGCTGCACGAAATAACCGGGATGCGTCTCGATCCACTGGGCTACCAGCGGCTGCGCCTGCATGAAGGCGGTCCCGGGATTCATTGCCAGGCCGTCCACCATCTGTTCGCGTTGTTCACAGGTCTGCGGCACATCCGTCAGGCAGACCATCATAACCAGCGTGTAAAGCATTACCCCTTGTCCCCATCGAATCCCGAACCCCATGCCCGGGAGGTTTCAGTGATACCGACCAGTCTGCAGGGGTCGCACATACAGATCGCTTACGGGTGTGAAAGCACGTGCCCCCGCTCTTTCGCACTGCAACATAACATGTCGCTTATCTAACTCCAACGACCGCCGGGCGTTTTCCAGAGCAATCGCGTCAGGCTGCGCCGCGCCAACGTGGCGCCAATGTTTCCAGCCCCGATCATTCCGATCATCACGGGGTGTCGTCGATGTCGTCAGACCGGCAACCCGTTCTGCTTTCGCAGGCTTTTGTCGAATGCCGATGCGGGGACGAAACGGCGCAGGAAACTGACCTGGCGCGCCATTTTTCCCGCCGCATAGCGCCTCTTCGGAGCGCGATCGGTCGCAGCCGCCAAAACCGTCTTGGCTACCACTTCGGGCGAATCGCCTTTTTCCATTGCTTTCCGCACGACTGCGTTCATGCCAGCGCGCGCAGCGTCATAGATATCAAGCAACTGGTCCGGCTTGGCGAGATTATCCTCGAAGGACGTGCGGGTATAGGCGGGTTCGACCAAGGCAACGCGAATCCCGAACGGGCGCAGTTCATGGTCGAGCGATTCGGAATAGCCTTCGATGGCATGTTTGGTCGACGCATAAAGCGCGAAATAGGGAGCTGGAATGAACCCCTGCACCGAACTCAAATTGACAATTCTACCCTTGCCTTGACGGCGCATTATCGGCAGGACCGCGTTGGTCACGCGGAGCACGCCGAAGACGTTCACATCGAACAGTGCCTGAGCCTGGACCATTGAGGACTCTTCCGCGCCACCAAACAGACCCATACCGGCATTGTTGACGAGCAGGTCGATGCGCCCGGTCTCGGCCAGAACGTCATCGACCAGTTTCGCCACGGACGCGTCATCGGTCACGTCACTGGCCAGCATGGTTAGGCCGTCGGAGTTTTTGGCTGCGCGACGGCTGGTGCCGAACACGCGGAAACCGGCGCTTTGCAAAGCTATGGCCGTCGCGCGTCCGATGCCGGAAGACGCCCCCGTCACCAGGGCGACGCCAGGATTGGTCTTGTTCATGGAAATCATTTCTTTCTTTGGGTTGGACTGATTTTGGATTGGCATGGAAGAAGCACGAAAAGGTCGGAGTCAGTTATGAGCGCCTCTGGCGTTCGCACCGGCCAACTCGTCCGTCCAGCGCCTGAACAGCGCGCTGGCGTTGACGCCGCCAAAGCCGAAGCCGTTGGCGATCGCGTAGTCCATTGCCATCGGCCGGGCTTGGTTTGCGACGAAGTCGATGCCGTCACCGGCCGGATCCGGCGCGCTCAGATTGAGAGTTGGCGGCGCCACCTGATCCCTGAGCGCCAGCATGGCGAAGATGGCTCCAAGCCCGCCGGCGGCTCCGAGCAGGTGTCCGGTCGCCGATTTCGTTGCGCTGACGGCGATGGTGGAATCTGCGCCGAAGAGTGTTTTGATCGCCGCGATTTCCCCGAGATCACCGACCGGCGTGGAGGTCGCGTGCGCATTGAGGTGGCCAACCTCACGCGGCGAAATACCGGCTTGGGCAATTGCGATCTGCATGGCTCGGCGCGCCCCGTCGCCATCCTCGGGACCGGAGGTGACGTGATGCGCATCTGCCGTCGTGCCGTAGCCGACGAGCTCGGCGAGCGGTTTCGCGCCGCGCGCCAGCGCGTGGCTCAACGCCTCGATGACCAGCACGCCGGCTCCTTCGCCCATGACGAAGCCGTCCCGCGACACGTCGAAAGGCCGTGACGCCTGAGCCGGCGCCCAATTGAAGCCGGTTGAAAGAGAGCGTGCGGCAGCAAAACCACCGAGACTGACGATGTTCATGCAGGCTTCGGTTCCGCCGCACACGGCGATATCGGCCTCGTTGGCGCGGATGAGGCGGGCCGCATCGCCGATCGCCTGGATGCCGGCCGCGCACGCCGTCACCGGCGCGCCGAGTGGCCCCTTGAAGCCATGGCGGATCGAGATGTGGCCCGCCGCGAGGTTTACCAGGAAGGACGGCACCGTAAACGGCGACAGGCGGCGGACGCCGCGCTGGTCGACCGTGCGCACCGCCTCGGTTATGGCGGGGAACCCGCCGATGCCGGACGCGATGATCGTGGCCGTGCGCAGGCGATCCGCTTCAGAGACGGGCGCCCACCCTGCTTGCGCGAGGGCCTCTTGTGCAGCGGCGAGCCCGAAGAGGATGAACCGGTCTACCTTGCGCTGGTCTTTTGGCGCCAGAACGGCATCCGGATCGAAACCAGCATCCGGATCGTCTTCCAGCGAGGGAACCACCCCGCCGATCTTCGCCGGCAGCTCTCCCACCACATCGTCCGGAAGCCTGCGGATGCCGGAGCGACCGGCCAGGAGCCGCGACCACGACGCGTCGACATCGGCTGCAAGGGGCGTGACTGCTCCCATGCCTGTAACAACAATCCGTCGCATCTATTTTCCTATCAATTTGGGTGCGCCGCCAGCGCTGCGCACGCCGTTCAAGCGGCGGCTGCTTCGCGGACCTGTTCGGTCGCCGCGTCCAGAAAGGCCTGGGCGAGGTCCGCGTCGTTGACGACGCGCGATAGCGTCAGTGCACCGACCATCGTCGAGAGAATGGCCATGGCCTTTCTATCGGGCTCCTCACCATTGGCCTCGGCAATGAAACGGCCGAGGATTTCGAGATGCTCCTTGATCCCGGCTTCGAACGACGCTTTCACGTCGCTGCCCTGTCTGGCGGCATCCGAACCGAGCGCGACAATCGGGCAGCCGTCCATCTTTTCTCCGCGATGGTCCATACTGAGGTAGAATGCGATCACCGCGCCAAGCGGATCCTCGGATTTTGCCGCAGTCGCGGCCGACCACCGCAGCGTGGCGCTCTCCATCGCCCGCCTGGATGCCTGCGCCGCCAGATCGTCTTTGGATGCGAACTGCTTGTAAAACGCGCCTTGGGTCAGCCCGGCAGCCTGCATCAGGTCCTTTAGGCCGATGCCGTCAAAGCCGCGCTCCCGAAAAAGCCGGCTTGCCACATTGATCACTGTTTCGCGGTTTTCCGCCGCCTGAATGCGACTCACACGCATGTCGACCTCCTTGAATTAGCTTGCGTTCGACATCTATAGCAGGTATAGAGTTCGAACGCAATCCAATTTGGCTACGCGCCGGTCCCTTGGTCAAGCCATCGAACAAATTTGGAGGAGAGGTCAAATGCTATACAGTTATGTTGTCGAGAAATCGATCCGGCAGAGCTTCGACCACGTCAACAACCATCGCTGGGATGAGGCGGTGAAAGCACTCGTGCCGCATGTCCATCACCGCGTTTCCGGCTCCCACGCGCTTGGTGGTGAGCGCCACGACAAGCAAGCCGTGCGCCGCTGGTTTGAGCGCCTCGGCCGCGTCCTGCCCAATCTCCATCTCACGGTCAATCACGTCTGGGTGAAGGGCTGGCCGTGGCATACCACCGTGTTTGCCCAGTGGGACGGCACCGCAACGCTGCTCAACGGCGACGCCTCCTACGTCAACAGTGGTCTCCACGTGTTCACCCTGCGGTGGGGCAAGGTCTATGCCCTTGAGGAATTCTACGATTCACAAGCTGCGGCCCGCGGTCTTGCCGCCCAGGCCGCAACTGGCCTCGAAGAAGCTGCCGCCGAACCAATTGTAGGCTAGCAGAAGCGCAGTCAGCGGCCCGCAGCGTA
The DNA here is from genome assembly GCF_055811385.1 of Mesorhizobium sp. WSM4849. Lineage (NCBI taxonomy): Bacteria > Pseudomonadati > Pseudomonadota > Alphaproteobacteria > Hyphomicrobiales > Phyllobacteriaceae > Mesorhizobium > Mesorhizobium sp. WSM4849. The sequence goes on along the minus strand of NZ_JBVVPW010000010.1, from coordinate 133,407 downwards.
ACCGCGGGTACGCTACCCGTGGCCATGCCGGGCATCGCCCGCAGACGACCCCATCAGCGCGCTCCCGGCCGCCGCTTGCAGGAACCGTTCGACAGCCGCTCGTCGTTGACGGCCCGCGAGACCGCCGGCGGGTGGCGTTCTCCATCGCCCGCCTGGACGCCTGCGCCGCCAGATCGGATGCGAACTGGTTGAAAACGCGCCCTGGGTGAGTTCGGGCAGCCGCCATCAAAGTCCTTTAAGGCCGATGCCGTCCAAGCCGCGCTACCGAAAAAGCCGGCCTGCCGCATTGATCGCCGTTTCGCGGTTTTCTGCAAGCGACTCACACGCATCATCACTTTTTCTCTTTTTTTAGATTGCATTCGTAATCTATCTTCGATATAGAGTTCGAACGCAATCTAAAAAGAAGGAGATACGAGATGATCCGCAGAACCCTGAGCGCCTCGGTTTTGGCCGCGCTGTTTCTTGCCGCCCCGGCGTTTGCCGAGGAAGCCACCATAGGACGCCCGATCGAAGCCGGCAGCCTGCACGAGGGACACCTCGACATGGTCGTCTATTACGTCCCGGTCGAGGGCGACCTCCTGGAGGTCACCGCCACCTTCGCGCCGAAGATCGGCGGCGATCCGCAGCGCGTCGTCATGGGCCTCGCCGACGGCGACTCCGTGGCCTTTTCGATGCCGGGCCACCGCGGCCCGCTCTACGCGTTCTCGAGGTCCGGCGAGCAGGTGACGGTGTCGTCCGAGACCGACGTGCACTTGCGAGCCGATGCCAATGCACTGACCCGCCTTGCAGACGGCAGCCTGCGTGCTGCTGGCCGAGAACTCGCGTCCGTCGGGCCGATGTAAAGGTCAAACGCAATCTTTTTGAGAGGCGACGAACGTGAAAAAGAGACCCGCTGTTGTGCTGGGGGGCGTGCTGATCGCGATGTCAGGAGCGGCGGCATTCGCCACACTTGCCATTCCTACGCAGGGAGCCTCCGCCGTAGGCGACCCGAGGCAGGAACCGCCGATCGTCAGACTGGTGACGGCAGCGCCGGTGAAAGGATCCGAACGCGGGTTCACCGGTATTATCGGCGCGAGGGTGCAGAGCGATCTCGGCTTTCGGGTCCCCGGCAAGATCGTGGAGCGACTCGTGGATGTGGGTCAGGAGGTCAAAGCTGGTCAGCCACTGATGCGCATCGACGACACCGACCTTCGCCTCGCGCTCACGGCGAAGCGCAACGCCGTTGCCGCAGCGCGCGCAACAGTCGTTCAGACGGAACCGGATGAACGGCGATACGCCAGTTTGCTCAAGGATGGATGGGTCCCCCGACAGCGCTACGAGCAGGCGAAGGCCGCGGTGGATACGGCCGAGGCGCAACTCGCCGCCGCCGAAGCCGAAGCACGGGTCGCCGAGAACGAAGCGATCTACGCGGTCCTGCTGGCGGACGCGGATGGAACGGTGGTCGAAACGCTTGGCGAGCCGGGGCAGGTCGTCTCCGCCGGCCAGAAAGTGGTCCGGATCGCCAAGGCCGGCTCCCGCGAAGCGGTGGTCGCGCTTCCCGAAACAATCCGGCCGGCGATTGGGTCGGCGGCCGAGGCCAGCGTGTATGGCGGCGATGGGCGTCGTTATACGGCACATCTCCGGCAATTATCGAACTCCGCCGATGCCCAGACCCGTACCTATGAGGCCCGTTATGTGCTCGACGGTGAGGCCGCGGCAGCACTGCTTGGCGCGACGGTAACCATTCGGCTTGCAAGCCAGGCACGCCAGCGCGAAGTCCAGGTGCCGCTGGGAGCCGTGCTCGATGACGGCGAGAAGACTGGTGTTTGGGTCCTGGACAGCGCCACCTCGACCGTACAGTTTCAGCCCGTCAAGCTTGTTCGTGTGACCAGCGAAACCGCTGTGGTCTCCGGACTGAACTCCAGCGATCCGATTGTTTCGCTCGGCGCTCATCTCCTGCAGGAGGGCGCTCGCGTCAGGACTGCGTCCGAAAGCGGGGGCAACTGATGATGAACCTAAATCTCTCCGCGATCGCAGTTCGCGAACGCGCCGTTACCCTGTTCTTCATCCTCCTGCTGGTGGCCGCCGGCGCCTACGCTTTCGTCATGCTCGGGCGGGCGGAGGACCCCAACTTCACCATCAAGACCCTGACGGTCACGACGGCATGGCCGGGCGCAACGGCGCGCGAGATGCAGGACCTCGTCGCCGAACCGTTGGAGAAGCGGCTTCAGGAGATGACCTGGTACGATCGGGTCGAGACGACCACACGGCCAGGTTACGCGTATATGACGGTCACGCTGAAGGACAGCACACCGCCATCTGTCGTCCAGGAGGAGTTCTACCAGGCTCGTAAGAAGCTCGGGGATGAAGCCCGCAACCTGCCGTCCGGCGTCTTCGGCCCCTTCGTCAACGACGAATATTCGGATGTAAGCTTCGCCCTTTATGCGCTGAAGGCCAAGGGCATGCCGATGCGTGAGTTGGCGAGACAGGCCGAGGCGATCCGCCAGGACCTCCTGCACGTGCCCGGCGTCAAGAAGATCAACATCCTTGGTGAACGTCCCGAACAGATATTCGTCGAATTTTCCTACGCCAAGCTGGCTACCCTCGGCGTGTCGGCACAGGACATCGTCGCCGCCTTGCAGCGGCAGAACACCCTCACGCCGGCAGGCTCGATCGACACCCAGGGGCCGCGGGTCTTCATCCGGGTCGACGGCGCTTATGACAGCGTTCAGGCGATCGCCGACACGCCGATTGCCGCTGCGGGGCGGACGCTAAAGCTCTCCGATATCGCCGAAGTCCGGCGCGGCTATGAAGATCCTCCTACCTACCTCATCCGACGTCAGGGTGAGCCCACCATCATGCTCGCGGCTGTCATGCAGGAGGGCTGGGATGGTCTCGCGCTCGGCAAGGCGCTGGAGGACAGGACAGCAGCTATCGCACAGACACTGCCACTTGGGATGACGCTCGACAAGGTCACTGACCAGGCCGTCAACATCACCTCTGCGGTCGACGAATTCATGATGAAGTTTGCGATGGCGCTCGGTGTGGTGCTCTTGGTGAGCCTGTTGAGCCTCGGCTGGCGCGTCGGCATCGTCGTGGCGGCTGCCGTCCCTCTGACGCTTGCCGTCGTGTTCCTCATCATGCTGGAGACCGGCCGGTTCTTCGACCGCATCACGCTCGGCGCCCTCATCCTGGCGCTCGGTCTTCTCGTGGACGACGCCATCATTGCCATCGAGGTGATGGTGGTGAAGATGGAAGAAGGCATGGACCGCACCAAGGCGGCGGCCTATGCGTGGAGCCACACTGCGGCGCCGATGCTGTCCGGAACGCTGGTGACGATCGCCGGCTTCCTGCCGGTGGGCTTCGCGCGCTCGACGGCCGGCGAATACGCCGGCAACATCTTTTGGGTCGTAGGGTTCGCCCTCATCGTCTCCTGGATCGTAGCGGTGGTCTTCACACCTTACCTCGGCGTCAAGATGCTGCCCGCGATCAAACCGGTCGAAGGCGGTCACCACGCGATCTACGACACACCCAATTATCGGCGCTTGCGGCGGCTCATCACCTTCGCCGTGCGCCACAAGTTCATAATCAGCGGTGTCGTGGGCATCGCCTTTGTGCTTTCCGTTGTCGGCATGGGCTCTCTCAAACAGCAGTTCTTCCCGACATCCGACCGCCCCGAAGTGCTGGTGGAGGTTCGCCTGCCTGAAGGCACCAGCATCGAGACGACGACCGCTACGGTCGAGAAGCTCGAAGGCTGGCTGGACGACCAAGCCGAGGCTAAGATCGTCACGAGCTATGTCGGTCAGGGCGCACCCCGCTTCTTTTTCGCAATGGCGCCGGAACTGCCTGATCCTGCCTTCGCCAAGATCGTCGTGCTGACCCAGGACGCCGAGGCGCGTGAGGTGTTGAAGCACCGCCTCCGCGAGGCGGTGGCAGAGGGGCTTGCACCCGAGGCCAATGTCCGCGTCACGCAACTCGTGTTCGGCCCCTACACGCCATTCCCGGTCGAGTTCCGGATTATCGGACCCGATCCCGTGCAACTCTACAGTATATCCGAGAAGGCGCTCGACATCATGCGGGGCGTCCCGGACGTGCGTCAGGCCAACCGCGATTGGGGCAATCGCACACCCGTGCTCCGCTTCGTCCCGGATCAGGATCGACTGAACCTGATCGGCCTGTCGCCGGCGGAGGTGGGCCAGCAACTCCAGTTCTTGCTCACCGGCATCCCCGTTACGCAGGTTCGCGAGGACATCCGCAACGTCCCCATCGTCGCACGCAGCGCCGGCGGCGAGCGGCTGGATCCGACACGTTTGGCGGATTTCTCACTGATGAGCCGGGACGGTCGCCCGATTCCGCTCGACCAGATCGGCCATTCGGAAATCCGTCTGGAAGAGCCGATCCTGAAGCGCCGCGATCGCACGCCTGTCATCACGATCCGCTCGGATGTCAACGAAGCGACTCAGCCTCCAGAGGTTTCCAAGGAGATCGTGAAGGCCCTTCAGCCGCTGATTGCATCCCTTCCGGCCAGCTATCGCATCGAATTGGGCGGATCGATCGAGGAGGCCGAAAAGGCCAACACCGCGCTGGCTAAAGTCTTTCCGGCAATGATAGCCGCCATGCTGATTGTTATCATGCTGCAGGTGCGATCCTTCTCGACGATGGCCATGGTGATGCTGACGGCGCCACTTGGCCTCGTCGGCGTCGTGCCGATGCTGCTCACCTTCAACCAGCCCTTCGGATTCAATGCCATTCTGGGCATGATAGGACTGGCCGGCATCCTGATGCGCAACACGCTGATCCTGACCGAACAGATCAAGGAGAACCGTGCTGCCGGCCTTGACGACTATCACGCCGTGATCGAGGCCACGGTGCAACGCACGAGGCCCGTGATCCTGACGGCACTCGCCGCCGTGCTGGCCTTCATCCCGCTCACGCACTCCGTCTTCTGGGGATCGATGGCCTATACGCTGATCGGCGGCACGGCGGTCGGCACGGTGCTGATCCTGCTCTTCCTTCCCGCGCTCTATGCCGCGTGGTTCGGCATCAGGCCGACTGCTGACGAGGTCCGTGAGGGCGCGGCGGAGGAACTGGAAATGCACACGGCAATTGCTGCTGAATAGGGCCCTGTTGTCGAGCAGGCGGATCAAGATTTCGCCGCTGGCTTTGCCTGAACATACGCAGGGCCAGTCGCACGACCTTACCGCTTGCAAATGATCGTTCAGGGCGAGCCCAGCAGATCCATCATCAGTTCTGGAGACATCCATGAATCATCCGGTCGGAACGCAAACGGATCCCGACGAGGTGCGCGCTCGCATCCTGGAGGTGGCGGAGGAGCATTTTCGCCGCATCGGCTACCATAAGACGTCGATAGCCGACATCGCCTCCGAACTCGGCATGAGCCGGGCGAACGTCTACCGTTTCTTTTCCTCCAGGGATGCAATCAACGAGTCCATCTGCAGGCTGGTCGTGAACGAGGTCGCGGACATCGCCGTTGCGATCGCACGCACCAACGCGCCGGCCTTGGAGAAACTCGACCGGCTCCTGACCGCCGTTCACCAGCACAACAAGACGAAATTGATCAAGGAAAGAAGCATGCACGACTTGATCGTCGCCGCCATGCACGAGAATCGGGCGGTCATTAAGGCGCATGTCGAGCAAATGCTGAAAATCCTTGAGGCGATCATTCGCGAGGGGACCGAGGCGGGCGAACTCAAGGTCGAGGACCCGGCAGAAGCGGCGCGTGCGGTCAACACCGCGTTCACGCCGTTCTTCCACCCGATTCTGATCGAGCACTGCGTTCAACACGGCGAAGACACCGAAGAGGGCCTGCGCGCGCAGATTCGCTTTATCCTGAAAGCTCTCGGCAAATCGGACTAGGCGTCCTGGTAGGTGGCTGCCAGCGGCATTCCGCCCTCAATTCAGGCGCGACCTCTAGTGTCCGGTCCTTCGTGCGGATAGAGCTTGCCGAACAGCGGCAGATACATCGCGCCCTTGCGCATCAGGAAATCGTGGAACGTCGCCATCGCCGGCGAGATCGCGTGATCGCTGCGCATCACCGAAAACCATTGCCGGCGGATCGGCATGCCGACGACGTCGAGGATGACCAGCCGGCCGGCTTCGGTTTCTGCAGCGATGGTGTGGGCAGAGATGAAGGCGATGCCGAGCCCGGCCATCACCGCCTGCTTGATCGTCTCGTTCGAGCCCATCTCGACGCCGAGGTCGTCGATGCGCCCGGGCACGTCGCTCAGGAATATCTCCAGCGAGATGCGTGTACCGGAGCCGGGCTCGCGGATGAGGAAATGCTCTTCGGCGATCCGCTCCTTGGATATCTCGCGCGCTGACGCCAGCGGGTGGTCGGGCGGCGCGATGATGACCAGCGGGTGATCGCCGAACACCGAGGCACGCACCGGGACTTCCTTCGCCGGGCGCCCCATCAGCGCGATGTCGATGTCGTGGTTCTTCAGACTGTCGATCGTTTCGGCGCGGTTGCCGATGGCGAGCCGCATGTCGATGTCGGGATGTTCTTTCATGAAGCCGGCCATGAGCCGCGGCGCGAAATATTTGGCGGTGGAAACGACGCCGAGCCGCAAGCTGCCGATACGCACGCCCTTGATCGCATCCATCTTGTCTTCGAGCAGGCGAAGCCGCTCCTCGATGGCTTGCGCCGTCTCGACGAAGGCCAACCCTGCGGCAGTCGGACGCATGCCGTCCGACGTCCGGTCGAACAAGGCCAGTTGAAACTCCTCCTCGACCTGCCGCAACTGGATCGTCACCGCTGGAGGAGACAGGCCCAACACTTTGGCCGCGCTGACGATTTTTCCGTGGCTGACGATTGCCTGAACGGTCTTGAATTGCCTGAGCGTGAGATTCCTCATGCGTCATATTAAATTTTTTTTAGTGCGAAAGTAAAGTTATTGAATTTTACTTATCCCGCTTCGTTTGTTCTCATTCCCCTATCCGGCCGATCCGAGGAGAGGCGGCTGGATCGGGAGGTTACGATGCCAGCGGCAACGCTCGACGCTTTTCTGAATTCCTATCTCGGCCCGCCGGACGAACTGCGCTCTGCGGTCGTAGCGACTGTCCGTCAGCTGACGCAGGCCGCCACCAAGATCCGCAACACCATCAATCAAGGGGTGCTCGGCACCGCCTTTGCCGGAACCCGCGGCGCCAATGCCGACGGCGACATCCAGAAGGATCTCGACATCTTCGCCGACGACATCTTCCTCGACGCCATGCGCCACGCTCCGGTCGCGCTCTACGCCTCCGAGGAACTGGAGCAGCCGGTCCTGCTCGACAGGCAGGCGCCTCTCGCCATCGCCATCGACCCGCTCGACGGCTCTTCCAACATCGACACCAACGTGTCGATCGGAACGATTTTCTCGCTCCTCCCTGCAACTGGCGCGCCGGACGAAAATCCGGCCGCCTCTTTTTTGCAGCCAGGGGTGAACCAGTTGGGCGCCGGTTTCTTCATCTATGGGCCGCAGCTGGCGCTGGTTCTGTCGCTCGGCAGCGGCACGCATGTCTTCGTTCTCTCGACCAGGCTCGGCACCTTCGTCCAGGCCTATGAAAGCCGGATCATCCCGCAGCGTACCCAGGAGTTCGCCATCAACGCCGCCAACTACCGGCATTGGGACGAGGCGGTGCGGCTCTACATCGACGACTGCCTCGAAGGCACCGAAGGCCCACGCGGAAAGGACTTCAACATGCGCTGGATCGCCTCTCTGGTCGCCGACTGCTATCGTATACTGATGCGCGGCGGTGTATTCCTGTATCCAGGCGACAAGCGCAAGGGTTACCGCCAGGGTCGGCTGCGCCTCGTCTACGAGGCCAACCCGATCGCCTTTCTCATCGAACAGGCCGCCGGCGCCGCTACCGACACGATCACCCGCATCCTCGAAATCGAACCCGAGAGCCTGCACCAGCGCGTGCCCATGGTGTTCGGATCGGCGCGGGAAGTCGCGCGCATCACCCGCTACCACATCGAGCCCAGCGCGATCGGCGAGCGTGCGCCGCTGTTCAGCCGCCGCGGCCTGTTCAGGGCCTGAGCACCATGTCGGCGAAGCACCCCATCATCACCATCACCGGGTCGTCGGGCGCAGGCACCACCTCGGTCAAGCGCATCTTCGAGCTGATCTTCCGGCGCGAGAACATCGACGCCGCCTTCATCGAGGGCGATGCCTTTCACCGCTACGACCGCGCCACGATGAAGACAAAGGTGGCCGAGGAGGAGAAGGCGGGCAATCCGAACTTCACCCACTTCCATGCCGAGGCCAACGAACTCGCAATCCTCGAAGAGGTTTTTGAGGAATATGGCCGCCGCGGAACCGGGAAGACCCGCACCTACATCCATGACGAGGACGAGGAGAAGCAGTACGGCACGCCGCCGGGACAATTTACCGAATGGCGCGAATTCCCGCCGAGCGACCTGCTGTTCTACGAGGGCCTGCATGGCTGCGTCGTCACCGACAAGATCAACCTGGCCCGGCACGCTGACCTCAGGATCGGCGTGGTGCCGGTCATCAATCTCGAATGGATCCAGAAGATCCATCGCGACCGCGCAACCCGCGGCTATTCCACCGAGGCGGTGATGGATGTGATCCTGCGCCGTATGCCGGACTATGTCCGCTACATCGTCCCGCAGTTCTCGCAGACCGCCATCAACTTCCAGCGCGTGCCGATCGTCGACACGTCCAACCCGTTCATCGCGCGCTGGATTCCGACGCCCGACGAATCGATGCTGGTCATCCGCTTCGCCAATCCCCGCGGCATCGATTTCCCCTACCTGCTTTCGATGATCCACGACTCGTTCATGTCGCGGCCGAATTCCATAGTGGTGCCAGGCAACAAGCTCGATCTTGCCATGCAGCTGATCCTGACGCCGCTCATCCTGCAATTGATCGAACGCAAGAACCGTGTGTCGTGAGGAGGACGCCATGAACAGCCAAGCAGCAGCCCTGAAGCCCGTCGCCGCCGTCTCGGAACGCGACATGGCGAACGCCATTCGCGCACTGGCGATGGACAGCGTCCAAAAGGCCAATTCCGGTCATCCGGGCATGCCGATGGGCATGGCCGATGTCGCGACGGTGCTGTTCAGCCGCTTCATCAATATCGATCCGTCGGCGCCCAACTGGCCCGATCGCGACCGCTTCGTGCTTTCGGCCGGGCACGGCTCGATGCTGCAATATGCGCTGCATTACCTGCTCGGCTACGAAGACATGCCGATCGAGGAGTTGCAGCGGTTTCGCCAGCTGGGCAGCCGCACCGCCGGACATCCCGAATATGGCCATGCGCTTGGCATCGAGACGACGACCGGTCCGCTTGGACAAGGCATTTCGAACGCCGTCGGCATGGCGCTGGCCGAGCGCATGCTTGCCGCCCGCCACGGCGCCGATCTCGTCGACCATTTCACCTACGTGATCGCCGGCGACGGCTGCCTGCAGGAAGGCATCAGCCACGAGGCGATCGACCTTGCTGGCCATCTGAAGCTGTCCCGGCTGATCGTCTTCTGGGACGACAATGCGATCTCGATCGACGGACCGACCTCGCTGTCGACATCGATGGACCAGCCGGCACGGTTCAAAGCCGCCGGATGGCATGTCCAATCGGTGGACGGCCACGACACGGAAGCCGTTGCAGCGGCAATCGAAGCGGCGCAGCAGTCTGACCGGCCCTCGCTGATTGCCTGCCGCACGGTGATCGGCAAGGGCGCGCCCAATCTGGGCGGCTCGGAAAAGACGCATGGCGCGCCGCTGGGCGACGCGGAGATCGCCGCGACGCGTGAAAACATCGGCTGGGCCTACGCGCCGTTCGAGGTGCCGGACGACATCTTGTTCGCCTGGCGCGAAATTGCCGAGCGCGGGCAAGCAGCACGGCACGCCTGGGAGCAGCAGCTTGCCGCCTCGCCGCAGCGCGACGCCTTCGAGAGCGCGGTCGCCGGCACCCTGCCCGACGCGGTCTTCGAAGCGCTCCACGCCTTCCGCAACGAGCATGTCGAAAAGGCGACCAAGGTCGCAACGCGAAAAGCCTCCGAAATGGCGCTCGGCGCCATCAACGCCGCAACCGAGCTGACCGTCGGTGGCTCCGCCGACCTGACGCATTCGAACCTGACGATCACCAAGGGCATGGATCGCATAGCGCCTGGTGCCTATGCCGGCCGCTACATCCACTACGGCATCCGCGAGCATGGCATGGCCGCGGCCATGAACGGCATCGCGCTGCATGGCGGCTTCGTGCCTTATGGCGGCACCTTCCTGTGCTTCGCCGACTATGCGCGCGGCGCCATGCGGCTCTCGGCGCTGATGGGCCAGCGCGTCATCTATGTGATGACGCATGATTCCATCGGTCTCGGCGAGGACGGCCCGACCCACCAGCCCATCGAGCACCTGGCGATGCTGCGGGCGACGCCCAACCTCAACGTCTTCCGGCCGGCAGACATCATCGAAACGGCGGAGTGCTGGGAACTGGCGCTGAAGAGCAAGAATCGGCCGAGCGTGCTGGTGCTCTCGCGGCAGAACCTGCCGATGCTGCGCCAGGCATATAGCGACGAGAACCGGTCGAGCCAGGGCGCCTACGTCCTGCGCGAGCCAGCCGGGCACCGCGCCGTGACGCTGATCGCCACCGGCTCGGAGGTCGAGATCGCCGTTGCCGCCGCTGAACGGCTGGAGACCGAGCACGGCATCGCCGCCGCCGTCGTCTCGATGCCGTGCTGGGAGCTGTTCGAGGAACAGGATACCGACACCCGCAAGGCCGTCCTCGGCTCGGCGCCGCGCATTGCGGTCGAAGCCGCAGCACGGCTCGGCTGGGATCGCTGGACCGGCGACACCGGCGTGTTCGTCGGCATGGCCGGTTTCGGTGCCAGCGCCCCTGCCCCGGATCTCTACCGGCATTTCGACATCACGCCCGAAGCCGTCGCCGCAGCGGCGCTGAAGCTCATCATCTAGGAAGGACCCCAAAAATGGCCCGCATCACCCTTCGCCAGCTTCTCGACCATGCCGCCGAGCATGGCTACGGCGTTCCGGCATTCAACATCAACAACATGGAACAGGGCCTTGCCATCATGGAGGCAGCCAGGGCCTGCGACGCGCCAGTCATCATCCAGGCCTCGCGCGGCGCTCGCTCCTATGCCAACGACATCATGCTGGCCAAGATGATGGAGGCGTTGACCGAAATGCATCCGGCCATTCCGCTCTGCATCCATCAGGACCACGGCAACAACGAAGCCACCTGCCTTTCGGCGATCCGCCACGGCTTCACCTCGGTGATGATGGACGGGTCGCTGATGGCGGACGCCAAGACGCCGGCGAGCTACGACTACAACGTCGCCATCACCGAACGTGTCGCACGCATGGCGCATTGGGTCGGCGCTTCCGTCGAAGGCGAGCTCGGCGTGCTCGGCTCGCTGGAGACCGGCCAGGGCGAGGCCGAGGACGGCCACGGCGCCGAAGGCGCGCTTTCCCACGACCAGCTTTTGACTGATCCCGATCAGGCGGTCGACTTCGTCACCGCCACCCAGGTCGACGCGCTGGCGATCGCCTGCGGCACTTCGCACGGCGCCTACAAATTCAGCCGCAAGCCCGACGGCGGCATCCTGGCCATGCAGGTGATCGAGGCGATCCACGAAAAGCTGCCCAACACGCATCTGGTCATGCATGGCTCTTCCTCGGTGCCGCAGGAACTGCAGGACGTCATCAACCGATATGGCGGCGAGATGCCCCAGACCTTTGGCGTTCCGGTCGAGGAGATCGAGCGCGGCATCCGCTACGGCGTGCGCAAGGTCAACATCGACACCGATTGCCGCATGGCCATGGCCGGGCAGTTCCGCCGCGTCGCGACGGAGGATCCGCGCGAATTTGATCCGCGCAAATTCCTGAAACCCGCCATGGACGCCCTGCGCGATCTTTGCCGCGATCGCTTTGAACGCTTCGGCACGGCGGGCAACGCCTCGAAGATCAGGGTCATCGCCATGGACGAGATGGCGAAACGTTACGCCGCGGGAAAACTCGACCCGCAAATCGCAACCGCGAAAGCCGCCTGAGCGGCAAACAGGAGACCTGTCATGAACAAGATCGACATGCCGTCAGCAGGCACGCTCAAGGAAGGCAAGGAACGCTACAAGTCGGGCGTCATCCCCTACAAGAAGATGGGCTACTGGGAGCCGGACTACCGGCCCAAGGAGACCGACCTGATCGCCATGTTTCGGATCACGCCGCAGCCTGGCGTCGACCACGAGGAGGCGGCCGCCGCCATCGCCGGTGAATCCTCTACAGCAACATGGACCGTGGTGTGGACCGACAGACTGACCGCCTGCGAGCTCTACCGCGCCAAGGCGTTCAAATCCGAGCCGGTGCCGAACACAGGTCCCGGCACCAAGACCGAGCAGCAGTACTTCGCCTACATCGCCTACGACCTCGACCTGTTCGAGCCGGGCTCAATCGCCAACCTGACTGCATCGATCATCGGCAACGTGTTCGGCTTCAAGGCAGTCAAGGCCTTGCGGCTCGAGGACATGCGCATCCCGGTGGCTTACCTCAAAACCTTCCAGGGCCCGGCTACCGGCATCGTGGTGGAGCGCGAGCGGCTCGACAAGTTCGGCCGGCCGCTGCTCGGCGCGACGACGAAGCCAAAGCTTGGCCTGTCAGGCCGCAACTACGGCCGCGTCGTCTACGAGGCGCTGAAGGGTGGACTAGACTTCGTCAAGGACGACGAGAACATCAACTCGCAGCCCTTCATGCACTGGCGCGACCGCTTCCTCTACTGCATGGAGGCTGTGAACAAGGCGTCGGCCGCCACCGGTGAAGTCAAGGGCCATTATCTCAACGTCACCGCCGGCACGATGGAGGAGATGTATGAGCGCGCCGAATTCGCAAAACAGCTTGGCTCCTGCATCGTCATGATCGACCTCGTCATTGGCTACACGGCGATCCAGTCGATGGCCAAATGGGCACGCCGCAACGACATGATCCTGCACCTGCACCGCGCCGGCAACTCGACCTATTCGCGCCAGAAGAACCATGGCATGAATTTTCGCGTCATCTGCAAATGGATGCGGATGGCCGGCGTCGATCACATCCATGCCGGCACGGTGGTCGGCAAGCTGGAAGGCGACCCGCTAATGATCAAGGGTTTTTATGACACGCTGCGCGAGGAGCGCACGCCGCAGAACCTCGAAACCGGGCTGTTCTTCGATCAGGACTGGGCCTCGCTCAACAAGGTGATGCCCGTCGCCTCGGGCGGCATCCATGCCGGCCAGATGCACCAGCTGATCCATTATCTCGGCGAGGACGTCGTCCTGCAGTTCGGCGGCGGCACGATCGGCCATCCGGATGGCATCCAGGCCGGCGCGACGGCCAATCGTGTCGCCTTGGAGGCGATGATCCTCGCCCGCAACGAGGGCCGCGACTATCTGCGCGAAGGGACCAAAATCCTCGAACAGGCGGCCAGATGGTGCACGCCGCTGAAGGCGGCCCTGGAGACCTGGAAGGACGTCACCTTCAACTACGAATCGACCGACACGGCCGACTTCGTGCCAACCGCAACGCCCAGCTTCTAGACGAAAGGAACCGTCGCCATGATGACAAATCCGGGAAACAAGGTCACGCAGGGACAGTTTTCGTTCCTCCCCGACCTGACCGATGAGCAGATTTCGGCGCAGATCAAATATGCGCTGAAAAACCACTGGGCAGTCAGCGTCGAGTACACCGACGATCCGCATCCGCGAAACACCTATTGGGAAATGTACGGCAACCCGATGTTCGACCTGAAGGACCCGGCGGGCATCCTGCTTGAAATCAACAGCTGCCGGAAAGCCATGCCCAACATGTATGTCCGGGTCACCGCCTTCGATTCGAGCAAGGGCTGGGAAGCGCCGCGCATGTCGTTCATCGTCAACCGGCCGCCCAACGAACCCGGGTTCCGGCTGCTGCGCCAGGAGCGCGACGGCCGCAGCCAGGGCTATTCGATCGTGCCTTATGCGACCGACAGGCCCGAAGGCGAGCGGAGCTAGCCGAAACCATGCTGGACGCGATAGCAAAGGGCACTGCCGCGCAGGACGAATCGGTTGATCTGCAGGCCGAGTTCGAGGCGTCCAACATCGACGAGGTGATGGACAAGCTCGACCGCGAACTCGTTGGCCTGAAGCCCATCAAGACCCGCATCCGCGAGATCGCGGCGCTGCTCCTGGTCGACCGGCTTCGCCGCAAGTTCGGCCTGACCTCGGGCGCGCCGACGCTGCACATGAACTTTACCGGAAATCCCGGCACCGGAAAGACCACCGTCGCGCTGAGGATGGCCGAAATCCTGCATCGTCTCGGCTATGTCCGCGAAGGCCACATGGTCGCGGTGACGCGAGACGATCTCGTCGGCCAGTATGTCGGCCACACCGCGCCCAAAACCCGCGAAGTGATCAAGCGCGCCATGGGCGGGGTGCTTTTCATCGACGAGGCCTACTATCTCTACAAGCCCGAGAACGAACGCGACTACGGCCAGGAATCGATTGAGATCCTGCTACAATGCATGGAAAACAACCGTGACGATCTGGTTGTGATTCTTGCCGGCTACAAGAACAAGATGGACCGCTTCTTCGATAGCAATCCCGGCATGCGCTCGCGCATCGCCCACCACCTCGATTTTCCCGACTACGGCGTCAGCGAACTCAAATCGATCGCCGAGATCATGCTGGCGGAACAGAATTACTGTCTCAGCGAGGCGGCGGCCAAGGCGCTCGAGGAGTATCTCCCGATCCGCATGCGGCTGCCGCATTTCTCCAACGCCCGCTCGGTTCGCAATGGGCTCGACCGGGCGCGGCTTCGCCAGGCCAACCGGCTTTTCGCGTCGCGCGACCGGGTGTTGACGAAGACCGACCTTATCACCATTGAAGAATCCGATATTCGCGGCAGCCGCGTGTTTGCGGAAGGTAAGCTCGAAGGCGAACCGGAGACGAAGGCGCGCTGACAAGATGACGCCGGTTGGTGTGCAGCGACCGGAAACGGAAGACAGAACGGGAGCCGACGACCATGGGTACCAAGACAATCATCGCGCCCTCGGTGCTTTCTGCGGACTTCTCGCGGCTCGGCGACGAGGTCGAAGCGGTCGTCCGGGCGGGCGCCGACTGGATCCATCTCGACGTGATGGACGGTCATTTCGTGCCCAACATCACCTTCGGTCCGCCGGTGATCAAGGCGATCCGTGATCGAACGGACAAGATCTTCGACTGCCACCTGATGATCGCGCCGGCCGACGCCTATCTCGCCGCCTTCGCCGATGCCGGCTGCGACATCATCACGGTGCATGCCGAGGCCGGGCCGCATCTCGACCGTTCGCTGCAGGCGATCAGGAATCTCGGCAGGAAGGCCGGCGTGTCGCTGAACCCGTCGACGCCGGAAAGCGTCATCGAGTATGTGCTCGACCGGCTCGATCTGGTGCTGCTGATGACCGTCAATCCGGGTTTCGGTGGCCAGGCGTTCATTCCGGCTGTGGTCGACAAGGTCAGGCGGGTCAAGGCACTGATCGGCAGCCGCCCGATCGACATCGAGATCGACGGCGGCGTCACGCCCGAGACCGCTCCGCTGGTCACCGCAGCCGGCGCCAATGTGCTAGTCGCCGGCTCGGCCATCTTCAAGGGCGGCACCGAAGCTGCCTATCGCGCCAATATCGGCGCCATCAGACAGGCAGCCGACGGGGCGATCCGGAAAGCCGCGTAAACCGTCTCATCGGAGGCCAAACATTTCATCGGAGGAAACCTTGGCGGCAATCCCACCTGTCTGCGATTTCGGCTGGCAAGCCATCGATGCCGTTTTGCCCGGCGTCGACGGCAAATCGCATTCGATCTTCAGCCACGCCGGCCCGAACGGGCTGGTCGTGGCCTTCATCTGCAACCATTGCCCTTATGTGAAGGCGGCGATTTCCCGCATCGTCCGCGATGCCAACGACCTCAAGCCCGAAGGCATCGGCTTTGTCGCGATCAATTCCAACGATGCCGACGCCTATCCGGATGATTCCTTCGACAACATGAAGCTCTTCGCCAGGACGAACGGCTTCACTTTCCCCTACCTCCACGACGAGCGCCAGACGGTGGCGCGTGCCTATGGAGCCGTTTGCACTCCGGATTTCTTCGGGCTCAACAGCGACTTGACGCTGCAATATCGCGGCCGGCTGGACGCGGCGCGACGCGACGCCGGACCGCCCGGGCTGAGGCGCGACCTGTTCGAGGCGATGAAGCAAATTGCCAGAACCGGCGACGGACCGCTGGACCAGATCGCTTCGATCGGCTGCTCGATCAAGTGGAAGGACGCCGCATGAACGTCGGCATGAGTAGGCCGTTTCGATCGTCGAAAGCGATCCTGTTCGATCTCGACGGCACGCTGGTCGATTCGGCGCCTGATATAACGGCCGCCGTCAACGAGTTGCTGGCCGGCCGCGATCTGCCGCCGCTGCGCCTGCTACAGGTCAAGGCGATGATCGGCGGCGGCGTCAGGAAACTGGTCGAGCGAGTCTTCGCCGCTTCCGGTATGCCGCTCCTCGGCAGCGCGCTTGACGAGGCCAACCGCGCCATGGCGCCGATCTACCGCAAACATCTGACCGGCCTGACGACGCTGATGCCTGGCGTCAGGGAGGTTCTCACCCACTTCCACTTGAGCGGAATAGCCATGGGCGTGGTGACCAACAAGCCGCAGTTGGCGGCTCGCGAAATCCTGCTGCATTTTGGGCTGACGGAACATCTCGGCGCGATCGTCGGCGGAGACGCGGTGACATGCCTGAAACCGGCGCCCGACGCTCTGCTGCTGGCGCTCGGCCAGCTTCAGGTCGAGCCTTGCGACACGCTGATGGTCGGAGACAGCAGCGCCGACGTGGTCGCCGCCCGCTCCGCCGGCATGCCCGTCATTCTGCTGCGCGGCGGCTACACCCAAATTGCCGTTGAAGAGCTTGGCGCCGACCTCGTTTGCGACGGCCTGCTCGACCTGCCTTCCGCCATGCGGAGGCTGCAAGACGCCGCTTGACCGGCGGCGCCGGCCATCAGCGCGGCGCCGGCCGAACGCAGTTAGAACGGCCGGCGAAGTCGCGCTACTTCCTGCGGAAGAGCCGGGCTACTTCCTGCGGAAGAACCGCGTTATTTCGAGAATTGCTTCAGATAGGCGATGACGTTGGCGAGATCCTCATCCTTCTTGAGGCCGGCAAACGCCATCTTCGTACCTTTGACCATGGCCTTGGGATCGCGAAGGTAGGTCGTCAGCGTGGCTTCATCCCATTTGACGCCGGATTTACCCGCCTCGGTCATGGCTTTGGAATATTTGAACCCCGGATGCGTGCCGGCCGTTCGACCGATAACGCCGCTCAACGACGGACCGACTTTGTTCTGGTCCTTGTCCACGACGTGACAGACCTTGCATTTGGTGAAGACCTTCTCACCGGCGGCGGCATCCTGTGCCTGCGATTGGTTTGTGATGAACGTCGCAACAGACACGACGGCGAAAAATGCGATTGCACGCATGGCGTTTCCTCATTGATCGTCAAGGTGCCCTGGACGATTTGCGCACGCCTTTGTTTGATCATCGGCATGCGTCGTTTTATGGCAGAGCGAAAACTTCTCCCCAGCGGAGTTGCGGCGCCTGCATCCTGGAAGCTACCCGGCAGATGAGCGATGTCAACCACGCAGCGGTTCGCAGAACGCAAGACAGGCAATCGCTTCAGACACATGACGGCGTCCAACCCCATGGTGAAATGACCAATTGTCGATGCCGGCAGGGTGATGACGGGCAGTACAAACCTGAAGCGATTACCGTGTTGCGACCTCGGGTAGTGCCTCAGTTTGAATTTCGGCTCACGACCCAATGTCGACATTCGTCGAGATCAAGAGATGGCAGTCGGACGCGGCTCTTGGATCAAATATGATTCTGCTGCGAGCGCAACTCTCTCTAAGCCGTAGCCTACCGTAATTTACCTTGCCGGCAGTTCGCATATGCCGCAACGTAAGGTGGTACCCCCAGGAGGAACGGCCATGAAGCTCTCAAGACGCACCCGGCTGATGATATTTCTTGCGGCATCCAGTTTCCTCGCCGGCGCGTTTGAGGTTACTGCCCAAACAGCCGCCGAAATTCCACCCTCACTGGTTACGCCCGACAAGGTCGAGTCGCCTCTTGGCACGCTCGACTTCAAGGACGGCGTGCCGAGCAAAGCGACGGCCGAGAAACTCTACGACAACCTCGACTTCACCTACGCCTACCGCGCATTCATGGACAATCTGCGTGGCGTCAGCATTCAGGGCTTCCGCAAGGGTCTGGAAAGCGTTGGCGTCAAGGACAACGAGGTCATTGTTTTCGAAGAGTTGATGGATGCCAAGTCGCTGTTCCTGACCGCGAATGCCGATACGATCTACGTGATGGGCACCCTCGATCTCAACAAGGGACCGGTGGTGCTGGAGACTCCGCCCAAGTTTCTCGGCGCTGTGCAGGACGCCTGGTTCCGGTGGGTCATCGACCTCGGCGGGCCTGGGCCCGACCGCGGAGAAGGCGGCAAATATCTGATCGTCGGGCCGGACTACACGGGTCCACTGCCGCAAGGCGGATTCTTCGTCGCGCACGCCCGCACCAATTCCATCGTGTGGTTCGGCCGGTCGTTCCTGGAAAACAACGATCCCAAGCCGGCGGTCGAAGTAATCAAGAAGTTCACCAAGGTCTATCCTTACGAAGTCGGCGGTGTCGGCACTCCCGTCGCCGACTTCCTGGCCGGCAAGACCAAGCTCGGCAAGATCGCCCCGCCCCCGCCGACCGTGTTCCACAACGGAAGCGGCAAGGTGATGAACACCCTTCCGCCGAATGATTGGAGCTTCTACGAAATGCTCAACGAGGTTGTGCAGAACGAGCCAGCCACCTCGCTCGACCCGGAGCTGATGGGCCCGATCGCGGCGATCGGCATCGTCAAGGGCAAACCGTTTGCACCCGACGAGCGCATGAAAAAGATCATGACCGAGGCGCTGGCCGTCGCCAACGCAACCTCGCGCAGCCTGTTCATGTCCCCGCGCGATCCCAACTGGTTCTACTATCCCAACTCAGCCTGGATGAATTACTTGTTCCAGACCGGTTACGAGTTCGAGACGCCGATCCCTGAAATAACGCCCGAGGGTGTCAAGCCCTATCCAGCCACCGGCTATCGCACCATGGATGCGCGCACCAATTTCTTCTACGGCATCACCGGCATCACGCCCGGCATGGCTATGCGCCTGACTGGTATCGGGTCGCAGTATCTGTTTGCCTTCACGGATGCCGACAAGAACTACTTTGACGGCGCCAAGACCTACAAGGTGACCTTGCCGAAGGACATTCCGGAAGCAAACTTCTGGTCGTTCACGCTCTACGACAACATGACTCGCTCGATGCTCGACACGCCGCAAGGCTATCCGCGCGCCGGCAGCCAGAGCTTCCCTTCGCCTGCAGCCGAGGCCGCTGCCGACGGCTCCACGACCATCTACTTCGGCCCGACCCAGCCCGACGGCGTCGCTCGGGGCAACTGGATCCAGACCGACCCGAAGAAAGGCTGGTTTACGCTTCTGCGCCTCTACAGCCCGCTTGAGCCATTCTTCACCAAGCAATGGCGGCCGAGTGAGATCGAACTGGTCCAGTGACGGCCGCTGACTGTTGAAGGATCGTATCCCTTAACCCTGCACGGGAGTGTGCTCACATGAACCCGACAAGGCACTTGGCAAAGCTCGCCCTGTTTATCGCCTGGCTGGCGCTACCGATATCGGCAACGGTTGCCCGAGCGCAGACTGTCGAAACGGGCCTCGTCGAGCTGACGGACTCAAAGATCGAGTATTTCAGCCGGGGAGAAGGCGAACCCATAGTCTTGCTGCCGGGCGGAACCCTGACCGTGGGCTACCTGGATGGCCTGGCCGATGCCCTCGCCAAGGCCGGCCATCGGGTGGTCGGCATCAACTTCCGGGGTTCGGGCAAGAGCACGGGTCCAAGCGAGGGTGTCACGCTTCAGACGATGGCGGACGATGTCGCGGGAGTGATCAAGGCCCTCAACCTTGAGCCGGTGAACGTGGCTGGCAACGACTTCGGCAATCGCGTTGCGCGTATGTTGGCCGCGTCTCATCCCGAGCTGACGCGCAGCGTCATTTTGTTGGCCGCTGGCGGGAAGGTCCAACCCGCACCGCCCGCGGCCAAAGCCTTGGGGATTATCTTCAACCCCGCATCCACAGACGCCGATATCCTGGCGGTCTTTCCATACCTGGTTTCCAACCCTGCCGATTCCGCCCGCGTCTGGAAGCTTTTCAAGCCGTCTCTCGATCCGGGAGCGGCGGCTATCGAAAGGGCGGCTGCGGAAAGCACTCCGCTAGACGCTTGGTGGGCGCCTCCGGGAGAAACCAAATATCTGATCCTGCAGGGAGCGGAGGATCAGATCGCGCCCCCTGAAAACGGCGAGCAGCTTCAGAAGGAACTCGGCGACCGGGCGACGCTCGTCAATGTCTCGGGGGCGGCGCACCTCCTGCCCTTGGAACAGCCCGAGGAAGCCGCGTCTCGAATAGTCGACTTCCTCCGAAAACTTGACGGCTAGTGCCATCTATCCTCATGCCGTAGTGCAGTATGCCGGGTGCGTGCGAGGGGCTCTTGCGCGCTGACGCTGTGGTCGCTTTTGGCACGAAGCGGAAGTTGGCCAGTGACCGCTTTCGACCCACAGCCGAAATTCAAACTGAGACACTCCCGACCTCGCGATCGATTGCTTTTTGCCGGCACTTATGCTACTAATCTCGACATGGTGCTGATTTGCGCCAACGACCCGCCCCCGAGGCGGGTTTTTTTGTTTCAGGCTTCGGCAGCGCCCTTCCCGCGGTTCAGACGAGCTCGGCTCCGGTAGACCCCATTCTTTCGCCTTTATTGACGGCCATCAGGCGAACGCGTAGCCTCAAGCCATTCCGGTTTCCATGGGCACCTCGGGACTCCGGCAGTTGGCGATTTTGTCCAGGCTCGCAGATCGGGCCGGATCTCGCCGAAGCGGGCGTCTTCAAGCGCGCAAGAGGTGCTGAATGGATATGGTCGACCTCATATTGACGGTTTGCCTGATTGCCAATCCGGGCAATTGCCGAGACGAGCATCTCTATTTCGAGAGCCGTGGCTCTCTGTTCCAATGTATGATGCTGGCGCCCAGCGAAATCGCGAAATGGTCGCAGGAACACCCGACCCTCAAGGTCAAGCGCTGGAAATGCGCTTTCCCGAACAAAGACCATGCGATCTGATCGCGCCCCGGTCTATTACGGCCCCGGGAGGAGGCATCATGATGATTTCGCGTCGAGCAACGCTCCGTCTGGCAGCTCTTGGAACAGCTGCGGCTCTTGTCTCAAGGCCCTCCTTCGCTACGACCAAAGTTCGCATTGGTGTGCTGAAGTTCGGCACCGTGAGCTGGGCGCTTGACACGCTGAAGCAGCACAAGTTCGACACAGCCAACGGCATCGATCTGCAGATCATCGATTTCGCCGGCGAGGATGCGACCAACGTCGCCATGCTGGCCGGCGCGATCGACATCATCGTCTCCGACTGGCTGTGGGTCTCGCGCCAGCGCTCGGAAGGCGTCGATCTCACATTGGTCCCCTATTCGACCGCCGTGGGGGCGATCATGGTGAAGGCTGAATCGCCGATCCGGACGATCATAGATCTCAAGGGAAAAAAGATCGGCGTCGCCGGCGGGCCTCTCGATAAAAGCTGGCTGCTGATCCAGGCGCTGGCCAGACGCGATCACGGCCTCGACCTGCCGGCAACCAGCGACATCGTCTTTGGCGCGCCGCCGCTGATTTCGGAAAAGGCGATGCAAGGCGAACTCGATGCGGTGCTCAATTTCTGGCATTTTTGCGCCCGGCTCGAGGCCAACGGCTTTCGTCGGCTGATCGGCGCCGATGATGCGGCGAAAGCGCTCGGGGCCTCGGGCGCCGTATCGGCGCTCGGCTATGTCTTTCATGACAAATGGGCGAACGAAAATCCGGACGCCGTCAGGGGCTTCATCAAGGCTTCGGCGCAGGCCAAGGGCTTGCTGGCCAGATCCGACGACGAGTGGCTGCGCCTGGCACCGATTATCCGCGCGCAAGGCAAGGAATTGGCCAAACTGCGTGACCGCTATCGCGAAGGCATTCCCAGACGCCCCGTCGCCGAGGATGCGGCCGACGCGGGCAGGCTCTACCGCGTGCTGGCCGAGATCGGCGGCGACAAGCTGGTCGGCCGCGCGCCCGAGATGGCGCCCGGCACGTTCTGGCAGGAGCTGCCGAAATGACCGCACCTGACACCGGCGATCGCCCGCCTGGCGCTGCAGCCGACATCTCCAGCCAATCCGGCCTTGCAGCGGCGCTGACACCCGTGCTGACGGTTGCGGTCTCTCTGCTCGGGCTTTGTCTGCTGTGGGGTCTTGCGGCAAATGCCTGGCCGAGCCGTGCTTTTCCTGGGCCGGGACGGGTCTGGCAGGTGCTGCTCGCAGAGGCGGCGAACGGCGACCTTTTCTACCATCTCGGCGCGACACTCGGCCGGGTTGCCGCGGCATATGTCGTCGCGATGGTCGTTGGCTCGGTCATCGGCGTTCTCCTCGGCAGCCACCGCAGCGCAGACCGGTTCTTCAGCCCCTGGCTGGTCCTGTTTCTCAACATTCCCGCGCTGGTCGTCATCGTGCTCGCCTACATCTGGTTCGGCCTCAACGAGGCGGCGGCGATTGGCGCCGTTGCCGTCAACAAGATCCCCAATGTCGTGGTGACGATGCGCGAAGGCGCCAGGGCGCTTGATCCGAGCTACGGCGAAATGGCCGCCGTCTACCGCTTCGGTCCCCTCGAACGCATCCGCCATGTCCTGCTGCCGCAATTGCAGCCCTATCTTGCCGCCGCCTCACGATCCGGCATCGCCCTCGTCTGGAAGATCGTCCTTGTGGTCGAACTGCTCGGCCGCTCCAACGGTGTCGGCTTCCAGATCTATCTTTATTTCCAGCTTTTCGACGTCGCCGCCATTCTTGCCTACACGCTGGCTTTCGTTGCGGTGATGCTTGTCATCGAACTCCTTCTGGTGCAGCCCATTGAACGACATGCAACCCGTTGGCGCCGTCGTCCCGCTTAGGGTCGCCATCGCCGAAAAGACCTTCAGGTCCGCGCAAGGCGTCTCGATCACGGCGCTCCAGGACCTTTCCTTCGAGGTCCGGCAAGGCGAATTCGCCTGTCTGCTGGGACCGTCGGGCTGCGGCAAGACCACGACGCTGCGCATCCTGCTTGGATTGGACAAAGACTTTTCCGGCTCCTTCCAACTGCCTGAAGGCGGCTCCAACCGGATCGCCGCCGTGTTCCAGGAGCCGATCTTGCTGCCGTGGCGGACGGTGGAGCAGAATGTCAGGCTGGCGCTGCCGAAAAGCCTGAGAGCGAAGAACCTCGACGGGCTCTTCGACACGCTCGGCCTCGCCGGCATGCGCTCGCTCTACCCGGCGGAGCTTTCGCTCGGCCTTGCGCGCAGGGCAGCACTTGCCAGGGCCTTCGCCACCGAACCGGCGGTGCTTTTCCTGGACGAACCCTTTGCCTCGCTCGACGAACGCACTGCCGAGCGGCTTCGGCACCTGCTTTTGACCGTGTGGTCGGCGCGGCCTACGACCGCCCTGATGGTAACGCACAATCTCCGCGAGGCGCTGATGCTGTCGGACCGCATCATCGTTCTCGCACAGCGGCCAGCCCATGTGCTCGGCATGTTCGACGTAAGGCTGCCGCGGCAATATCGCAATCCACAGGTGATGAGCGACCTTTTGCGGTCGTTCCACCAAAAATTTCCGGGCGTGGCCTGATCGCCTTACAGTTCGGAATGCATATCGGGGGGAAGCCATGCCGATCGATAGGCTACGACGTAAACTCGTGAATGGCTTCGCCTGCACGGCGGTCAGTGCCGCGATGCTGCCCTGTTGCCCCGGGCGGGCCGCTCTCGCCGCTGCCGGCGGGCTTGAATTCAAGCTCAGGAAAATCGCCGACGGCGTCTTCGCTTTCCAGGGCGTCGATGAATTGATGAGCGCCGCCAACCAGGGCGCGATTTCGAACCTGGGCGTCGTCGTCGGGACCGACGCCGTTGCCGTCATCGACAGCGGCGGCAGCCTGATCGAGGCGAACGCCCTCATCGCCGCGATCGGCAAAATAAGCGCCAAGCCGGTTCGCTACCTGATCAACACCCATATGCACCCCGACCACATCTTCGGCAATGCGGCGTTCCGGGAGATCGGCGCCACCATTGTCGGCCATCGCAATCTGCCGCGCGCGCTCGAGGCACGCGGCGCCTTCTACCTGCAAAGCTTTCGCGAACAGATCGGCGACGCGCTGATGGAAGGGATCGAGATCATACCGCCGACGATGCTGGTCGATGATCGCCTGCAGCTCGAACTCGGTGGACGCGTGCTCGAATTGCAGGCATGGAAGGCGGCTCACACCGACAACGACCTGACCGTCTTCGACAGCGCGACCCGCACGCTGTTCGCCGGCGATCTCGTGTTCATAGGTTCCCTGCCGACGCTCGACGGGTCGCTGCTCGGCTGGCTGCGCCAGATGGATGCGCTGGCCGCGATCGGCGCCGCGCGCGTCGTGCCGGGTCATGGCCCGGTGCCGGCCGACTGGCCTGAGGCACTGACGGCGGAGCGGCGCTATTTCGAAGTTCTGGCGCGCGATATTCGCAAGGCGATCACCGACGGGGTGCCGCTCAGCGAGGCGGTCAAAACCGCCGGCCTGAGAGAACGGGGCAATTGGCAGCTGTTCGACGACTACAACGAACGCAATGCAACGGCCGCCTTTGCCGAACTCGAATGGGAATAGATCACACCGACAAGCGCTGGACGTGATCAAGTGGATCGATTTGCCAACACATGGTCGAGGGCTTATCCTTCGACATCGGCCTGGGCACCACCTCTCTGACATTGGTGGAGGCATGAAATGCAGAACCACGCTTACCGGAGCCGGCAGCTCGCCTTGCCGCTCGCAGCCATCTTCGCCGCGATCATCCTCGGCACGTTCTTTGGCTCCTCCGGAGCCGCCCACGCCCAGCAAACAACCGCATCTTCGGACAGGATCTGGCAGGATTTGAAAGGCGACGTGTTCGGCGATCGGGCAATTCTGGTCGATACCGGCGTCGTCAGGGTCGAGGCGCCGAAGCGGGCGCAGGATGCCGCGATCGTGCCGGTCGACATCTACATCGACCCGGCCAAGGCGCCCGACGGCATCAAATCCGTCACCTTGATCATCGACGTCAATCCAGCACCGGTGGCAGCGACGTTCCAGATCGGCAAGGACGCCGGCGTGACGCATCTATCGACGCGCGTGCGCGTCAACGACTATTCCTATTTGCGCGCCATAGCAGAGACGCAGGGCGGCGAACTCCACATGGCGCAGACCTTCGTCAAGGCGTCAGGCGGATGCTCCGCCCCGGCGGTCAAGAACCAGGACGAGGCGATAGCGACGATGGGGCAGATGAAGCTGCGCCAATTCCCACCGCAAGAGACGATGACAAAGGCGCAGGAATTGCAGCTGATGATCCGGCATCCGAACAATTCGGGCCTGCAGCGGAATCCACAGACCCAGTATTTCATCCCCGCGCATTTTGTTCAGAAACTGTCGATCTCGCAGGCAGACCGGCCGATCCTCTCGATGGAAGGTGGAATATCGATTTCGGAAGATCCCAATTTCCGGTTCGATTTCACCGCGCACGGCACTGGCGACATCCAGGTCGAAGCGATCGATACCGACGGCAAGGTATTTCGCAATCAATGGCCACTGGAGGCTACAGGACTCTGAAGCCTCGAAATCGCATACAGCGGTTGTCTCCCCCGTCGCCGCTCTTACCAGGGCACGCTCTAAAGCGCGTCGCGTTTGACCGGCCTTATGCGACGCGCTTTAGGTTGTTGTTTTATGCATGTCGTTATCGCAAAACCGCTGCACACCCTCGGTTCAAGCCCGAGGGCATGCTTTTGCGCGACATGCATTAAAAGCAGCGCACGTCGGCTTCCGCCTGCGCGCGCTTCAGTTCCGTGCTTGCGGCTTTTGCCGGCGCGCTTTCGCGAAACAGTCCCGAACGCTCCCCTGTCGTCAGGGACATGCTCTTGAAGGTCTCGGCCCTTTCATAATCCTCGAATGGAAGGATCGAGGCGATGACGTCGATCGAGCAGGAACAGTTCTCCAGCGCCTGACGTGTCTGGCCATTCGTCTGCATGCAGCCAAGCACATAGTCGACAATCGTCGCCGTCGGATAATCTCCGGCGGCGCCGGCCGGATTGGCGAAGGCCAGGGCCGATGCAAGCAACAGCGGCAAGGTCGAAAAGCCGACATATCTGACCATGGGGAACCCTCCGATTGGCGCGGACGTGACAGATCGAGCCCGATGGATCGAGACAGATCACCGCACCAGTTGGCCTCGTGCCACCACGCCAGTCAAGTTCTCATGCAGGCCATATAGTACCAAAGGAGCAAGGCCGTACCGGCCGGCAAAAGGCCTCCCCGACAGCACGAACATCCGCTCCGAAACCCGGTGCTGACCTTCATTTCATGTCTCTTTCACTATCGGCACCCGGAGCGACGCTCGCATACTTAAACCCATATGCTCTAAGGAATATTTCCAAATATAAATCAATACATTTTGCCCAAAAAATACGCCAAATTTGGCAACTTATATAAATCTCGCTTCATTCACAGTCGATCAATAGCTTTCTGTATGGGTTTTTTCATATCTATTTCTCTATATTGCAGTGCAACATAGACGGAAGTGATTTTTCTTGCCTTCCGCCTGGGGATGACATAGCTTCATCCTGTTTCCGGCTTCAAGGGCGTCACCGTCATTAGGGAGCGGCGACAGTCTTTCGTAGGCCAAGTGGGATGGGCAGTAACGGTGCCCTCTGCTCATTCGGCTTAGGTCGTGACACGCTGCCGGAAATACTTCCCCCACATGAATCGCTTGGGCAAGCCCTCGTGGGCGCGACGGACGATTCGTCATTGTGAACCCTGGGAGGACTTTGATGCGTGTACTTGCGAAAACTGCCTACCTACTAACGACCGCGGCGCTCATGTCGTTCGGCGCGGTCCACATGACGTCGGCCAATGAAGAACTGATGAAAATGGCCGAAAACCCCAAG
Organism: Mesorhizobium sp. WSM4849; assembly: GCF_055811385.1. Lineage (NCBI taxonomy): Bacteria > Pseudomonadati > Pseudomonadota > Alphaproteobacteria > Hyphomicrobiales > Phyllobacteriaceae > Mesorhizobium > Mesorhizobium sp. WSM4849. The sequence continues at coordinate 106,326 of NZ_JBVVPW010000010.1, read as the reverse complement.
GACTGGGTGATGCAGACGGGTGACTACGCCAACACCCGCTTTTCCAAACTTAACCAGATCACCAAGGACAATGTGAAGAACCTGCAGGTCAAGTGGAGCTTCTCCACTGGCGTGCTGCGCGGCCATGAAGGCGGGCCGCTGATCATCGGCGATGTGATGTATGTTCACGCGCCGTTCCCGAACACCGTCTATGCTCTCGATCTCAACAATGATGGAAAGATCCTCTGGAAATACGAACCCAAGCAAGACCCCAATGTGATTGGGATCATGTGCTGCGACACGGTCAATCGTGGCGTCGCCTATGGTGACGGCAAGATCATTCTCAACCAGGCCGACACCACCGTCGTGGCGCTCGATGCCAAGTCCGGCAAGGTCGTCTGGTCGGTCAAGAACGGCGATCAGATCGACGGCGGAAAGGGCGAATCCGGCACGTCAGCGCCTGTGGTCGTCAAGGACAAGGTTATCGTCGGCGTCTCCGGCGCCGAATATGGTGTTCGCGGCCACATCTCGGCCTACAATCTGACGGATGGCAAGCTTGCCTGGCGGGCCTATTCGACGGGACCCGATGCAGAAACCCTGATCGATCCCGAGAAGACAACCCATCTCGGCAAACCAGTCGGCGCGGACTCGGGCACGAACACCTGGGAAGGCGAGCAGTGGAAGACCGGTGGCGGCACGACTTGGGGATGGTACGCCTATGATCCCAAGCTTAACTTGATCTACTACGGCACCGGCAATCCATCGACCTGGAACCCGGTCCAGAGGCCGGGCGACAATCGCTGGTCGATGACGATCATGGCTCGCGATGCGGATACGGGCATGGCCAAGTGGCTCTACCAGATGACCCCGCATGACGAGTGGGATTATGACGGCGTCAACGAGATGATCCTTGTCGACGGCATGGACATCAAAGGCGCCAAGCGCGATGTGCTGGTGCACTTCGACCGCAACGGCTTTGCCTACACCATGGATCGCGCCAATGGCGAGCTTCTCGTCGCCAAGAAATACGATCCGGCAGTGAACTGGGCGACGGAAGTCAACATGGACCCCAGCAGCGACCAGTATGGCCGCCCGCAGGTCGTGGCCAAATATTCGACCCAGGCGAACGGCGAAGACACCAACTCGACGGGCATCTGCCCGGCCGCGCTTGGAACCAAGGACCAGCAACCGGCGACCTATTCGCCGAAGACCGGTCTGTTCTACGTGCCGACAAACCATGTCTGCATGGACTATGAGCCCTACAAGGTGAGCTACACCGCCGGTCAGCCTTACGTGGGCGCCACCGTGTCGATGTATCCTCCCCCTGGAGCCGACCACATGGGCAACTTCATTGCCTGGGATGCTGCCAAGGGCGAGATCGTCTGGTCTAAGCCCGAGAAGTTCTCGGTCTGGTCGGGCGCGCTGGCGACCGACGGCGACGTCGTCTTCTACGGCACGCTCGAGGGCTACATCAAGGCGGTCGATCATGACGGGAATGAACTCTACAAGTTCAAGACCCCGTCCGGCATCATCGGCGACATCACGGCCTACGAGCATGGCGGCAAGCAGTACATCGCCGTTCTGTCCGGCGTCGGCGGATGGGCCGGTATCGGTCTGGCAGGTGGACTGCTTTCGCCCGAAAACGCCGCTGCCTGGCATGGCGCCGTCGATCAGGGCCGTGAGCAAGGCGACGAGACCGCGGTCGTTGGGACTGCTGGTCTGGGAGCGGTCGGTGGCTACGCAGCACTTGCCGACTACACGACGCTCGGCGGCCAGCTCACCGTCTTCGGTCTCCCGGACTGATACACGGGAACCTTAGGCACGCCTCGGGTCTTGTGAAAAAGACCAAGGCTTGAAAAGCGAGAGCCCGGATCACCGGGAAGCCAGGACCGGGCTCTCGATTTCGCCGCGCACCCAAAACATCGATCAATGCCGCTTCACGACTGCAAACCCGTGTCCGTGGCAAATGAAGGAAGAGTCTGAATGTCCGTTCGCATTGTAATTTCCGCTCTCGCTCTGGCTCTGCTGCCTCTGGCAAGCTCAAGTCTCGCGCAGGCCTCGGACAGCGCGGAAAAAGCCAAGGCGGTGACGGAAGAGGACGGCAAGCATTTGGATGCGGAGGGTAATCCGACCTACAAGATCGAAAACGGAACCGTCGATTGGTATACGTTCAGCGGTTACCGCCGGTATCACTCCGATTGCCATGTCTGTCACGGACCGGACGGCACAGGTTCGAGCTATGCGCCGGCCCTGGTCAACAGCCTGAAAACCATGGATTACGCCACGTTCCTCTCGATCGTCGCCGAAGGCCGCAAGAACGTCGGCGGCGGCAAGGAGAACGTCATGCCCGCTTTTGGCGACAACAAGAACGTCTATTGCTACATGGATGATCTCTACGTCTATCTGCGTGCCCGCGCCGACGGTGCGGCGCCCCGCGGCAGGCCGCCGAAGAAATCAAACAAGCCACAGGCAGCGAAGGATGCCGAAGCATCCTGTATGGGTGGATGATATGATTGGCCGTGATGCGTTGAAACTGCGCTTTGTCCTGCCGATGCTCGGCGCACTCGCCTTGCTGCCTTCGAACGCCCAGTCGCAGGACGCCGGCCTTGGTGCCGCGGGAGAACTGATCGACCCCGACATTCTGCGCGTCTGCGCCGATCCTTCGAACATGCCCTTCACCGACAAGAGCGGCGAAGGTTTCGAAAACCGGCTGGCCGAACTGGTTGCCGCGAAAACCGGCCGGAAGTCCGTCGCCTATACATGGTTCCCTCTTGTCGCCGGCTTCGTGCGCAACACGCTGGCCGCCAACCGATGCGACATCATCATGGGTTACGCCCAGGGCGATGAACTGGTGCAGAACACCAACGCCTACTATCGCTCGTCCTATGTGCTGGTGCACCCGAAGGGCAACGGCATGGAAGGCGTCGAGACCATCGAGGATCCGAAACTCACCGGCAAGAGGATCGGTGTCGTCGAAAGCACGCCGCCGACTGCCAACATGGCCGCCAACAAGCTCTTGCGAACGGCAAAGATCTATCCGCTGGCGGTGGATACGCGCCTCACCCCTTCCATGGGGGAGGTCATGATCAAGGACATGCTGGCCGGCAAGATCGATGCGGCTGTCATGTGGGGACCGATGGCAGGCTACTATGCCAAGCAACTCGGCGCCGATCTTACGATCGTTCCGCTGGTGAAGGAAAAAACCGGCTCGCGCATGTCCTACCGCATCACCATGGGCGTGCGTCCATCCGACCAGGAATGGAAGCGGACACTCAACCGGGTGATCAGGGAAAACCAGGCGGAGATCAACAGGATCCTGCTGGACTACAACGTGCCGCTGATCGACGAACACGATAATCCGATCACGCAATGACGAAACCGTTATGACGGGAAAGGAGACGATTTTGCTGGTCGCTGCGGGCCTTCTGGGTCTGACCCAACCGATGTGGGCTGGCGATGTCGCCGAGCCCGACGGCTACCGGATGGACGAATATCGGGCGCCGGTGCCGCAGACGCTGCGGGGCGCAAGCGTGGTGACGACGGCAGAGGCGGAGGCGCTGTGGCGGGAGAAGAAGGCGGTGTTCTTCGACGTCATGCCGAACACGCCGAAGCCGGCTAATTTGCCGGCAGGAACGATTTGGAGAGACACGATCAGAAAGGATATCCCAGGCAGCACCTGGCTCGCCAATGTCGGTTACGGCGCTATCTCCGAGGAGACCGCCAGTTATTTTCGCCAGGGCCTCGCGGCCGAAGCCGGTGCCGACAAGTCGCGCGCTATTCTGTTCTATTGCATGACGAATTGCTGGATGTCGTGGAATGCCGCGAAACGGGCCGTCGAATGGGGCTACAGCGCGGTGATCTGGTATCCGCCCGGCGCCGATGGATGGGAGCGTGAAAACCTTCCGCTGGAGGAGAAGAAGCCTTACGTGATCAGCAATTGAAGCATGAGCACTGTTATTTTCGATCGTCTTGTTTTCGAGTTTTCAGAACCTACCGTTTTCATTTGTCCATTTTGAGAGCTGATGGACGAGCCATTGCAATGGTGCCCAGCAATGGTTGACTGAGAAAAAGATCGGCCCCTTCGGGCTGGTAGAAGAGGAGAAATGCCATGAAGAAGAGCTGGACGAAACCGACCATGTGCCAGGTTGCTGCGGGCTTCGAAATTTCGCGGTATCTGCCTGCTGAAATTCCTCCCAAGAAGTAGGCCGCAGAGGTGCGTGTCCCTGGCAACGGGGGCACGCACTGCCTTGCCGCGCGAGGTTTTCGGGAAAGGCTTTGGGAAGCCATTCGCGGTCCAAAACTTGCTGTTGGTTGAATGAGCCGCAGAGCGGGCATTGCAATGCGCTTGAAAATCATCGGCTCGGCGGCAGGCGGCGGCTTTCCGCAATGGAATTGCAACTATCGCCTGAGCCGCGCGGCTCGCACCGGGATGGCTGGCGTGCATTCGCGAACCCAATCAAGCATCGCCGCGTCAGTGGATGGCGCCGGCTGGGTGCTCTTCAACGCCTCGCCCGATATCCGCCAGCAGATTGCGCAAACGCCTGAATTGCAGCCCGCGCATGATGCGCCGCTGCGTTCGACGCCTATCCGTGCGGTGGTGCTGACCAATGCCGATGTCGATCATGTCGCCGGCCTGCTCAGCCTGCGTGAGCGGCAACCCTTCGCCATCTATGCAACGACACAGGTTCTGGCGACGCTGGAGGCGAATTCGATTTTCAATGTTCTCGATCCGGCGCTCGTGCCGCGACGCACCTTGCCGCCGGCGGAAGAACTGGCGATCTGCGACGCAGACGGCCACGACACCGGCGTGACTGTCGAGAGCTTTCCCGTGCCCGGAAAGATAGCGCTCTATCTCGAGGAAAGAAGCCAGCCGGATGCCAATTTCAGCTCCGAGTCCGGCGACACGGTCGGCGTCCGTATCACTGGTACCGGCAGTCGCGGCTCCGTCTTCTATATCCCGGGCTGCGCGCGCATCGATGCGACGCTGCGCACGCGTCTAGCCGATGCCGCCTGCCTTCTGTTCGACGGCACGGTCTATACCGACGACGAGATGATTGCTGCCGGGGTCGGCCAAAAAACCGGGGCGCGCATGGGGCATCTGGCAATGTCGGGAGACACAGGTTCGATCGCCGGCCTGGCCGATGTGAGGATCGGCCGCCGTGTCTTCGTCCACATCAACAACACCAACCCTGTTCTGGACGAGAATTCTGCCGAATACGTAGCAGTGAAAGCCGCCGGCTGGGAAGTCGCCCGCGACGGGATGGAGATGGAATTTTGAGTGATTTCCACGACGCGGCCAGGAACGGCCTGTCCTCCAGCGAACTCGAAGCCGTGCTGCGGCAAGTCGGTGCCGAGCGCTATCACAACCGCCATCCTTTCCATCACAGGATGACCAGCGGTGCGCTGTCGCGGACCGAGATGCAGGCCTGGGCGCTGAACCGCTATTGCTACCAGGCTGTCATCCCGCGCAAGGATGCCATGATCCTCGCACATGCCGAGGACCCGGCGTTTCGCGCCGCCTGGCGCAAACGCATCGAGGACCATGACGGCGAGGACGGCTGGAGCGGCGGTATCGCGCGCTGGCTGCATCTGGCGACCTCGCTCGGCCTCAATCCCGATGACGTGAAGAGCGAAAGGCTGGCACTGCCGGCGACACGTTTCGCGGTCGGCGCTTACCTCTCCTTTTGCACGAACCGGACGCTGTTCGAGGCGGTCGCGTCGTCGCTGACCGAGATGTTCTCGCCGCTCATCATCGGCGAGCGGGTGCCGGCCATGCTGGCCAAATACGATTACATCACCGAGGATACGCTGGCCTATTTCAGCCGACGGCCCGAACAGGCCTCGCGCGACGCCGACTTCGCCCTCGCCTACGTGCTCGGCCATGCCGATACGGCGGAACGCCAGCAGCAGGCGATCGATGCGCTGGTGTTCAAATGCGATATACTGTGGGCCATGCTCGATGCGCTTCAACACGCCTATGCCGAGCCCGGAAACATCCCGCCCGGCGCCTTCCGTCCGGAGCCAGCCCAATGATGGCGCTGCGCGAAAGAGCCCTGGTGTCGCCGCAGTCGGTGCCATCGCTGCCGAAGCACGTGCGCATTCAGTACGACCCTGTGCGGCAGGCGTTCGCCGTGCTTTCGCCGGAAAAAGTATTTTGGCCCAACGACATCAGCCTCGACATATTGCGCCGCTGCGATGGACGGTCCACGGTCGGCCACATCATTGCCGGCCTTGCCGCGGATTATGACGCCGAACAGGAGGCCGTGGCCGCCGACGTCGTCGCCTTCCTGCAGGAATGGTCGGACAAGCTGCTGGTGAAGCTATGAGCGAGCCCCTTCTCCCTCCGATCGGCATGCTGGCGGAACTGACGCATCGCTGCCCGCTGCAATGCCCTTATTGCTCCAATCCGCTCGAATTGCTGAAGGCCAATCGCGAACTCGATACACAGACCTGGCTCGACCTGTTCTCGCAGGCGGCCGATCTCGGCGTTCTCCAGGTGCATCTGTCCGGCGGCGAACCGACGCTGCGCCGCGACCTCGAGCAATTGATCGCCGGGCTTTCGGCGCGCGGCGTCTATACCAACCTGATCACCGCCGGCGTCGGCATTGCCGAAGCCCGCATCGAGGCGTTTGCCGAAGCCGGGCTCGACCATCTGCAGCTGAGCTTCCAAGGCGCACGGCCGGCGACCACAGACCGCATCGGCAACCACAAAGGCGGCCACGAAAAGAAGCTGGAGACGGCACGCCGCGCCCGCGCGGCCGGCCTGCCGCTTACCATCAACGCGCCGATCCATCGCCACAACATCGAGGAGGTGCCGGAATTCATCGATCTGGCGCTTTCGCTGGGCGCGGAGCGGCTCGAGATCGCCAACGTGCAGTACGCCGGCTGGGCGCTGACCAATCGCGATCAACTGATGCCCGAGCGTGCTGCGGTCGACCGGCAGGCGGAGATCGTCGCGGCGGCGCGCGAACGGCTCACCGGCATCATGAACATCGATTTCGTCCCACCGGATTATTTCGCCATCTATCCCAAGCCGTGCATGGGCGGCTGGGCGCGCGACGCCTTCATGGTGACGCCGGACGGCACCATGCTGCCATGCCATGCCGCACAGACCATCCCGTCGCTCAGTTTTGAGCGTTTCGGACCGCGCAGCCTGGCCGAGATCTGGACGGATTCGCCGGCATTCAACGCCTTTCGCGGCACCGACTGGATGCAGCAGCCCTGTCGCAGTTGCGAACGGCGTGAGATCGACTGGGGCGGCTGCCGCTGCCAGGCGATGGCGATCGCCGGCGATGCCGCCGCCACGGATCCGGCTTGCGCGAAATCGCCGATCCATGCGCGCATGGCAATGCTGATCGACGAAGCCCAGCGTGCTGCGGCAGTTCCTTCGCAGGACGAACCATTCGTCTACCGGCGGATCGGCGTCGTCACCGAGCCCGCCTGACGCGTTGTTCTATTCCCCGGTCTCGCGCTCGCGCACCGCGTCGGCGAAAGCCAGTGCATCGCGATTGACCGCGACATTGTGCACGCGGAAGATCGAAGCGCCCTTCAACCGCAGGATGACGCTTGTCGCCGCTGTGCCGACGTCCCGCCCCTCGTCAGTTTCGCCGACCAGGTGCCGGGCAAGACGCTTGCGGGACGTGCCGACCAGCAATGGAAAACCGAGCGCGCGCAATTCACCGAAGCGAGCCATGAGCTCGAGGTTTTCCTCGCCGTCCTTGGCGAAAGCGAAGCCCGGGTCGAGCACGATCCGATCGTCCGGGATGCCGGCGTCGCGCGCGATCTCCAGCGATCTGTTCAGGAACAGGAACTGGTCGGCGATCACATCCGCCAGTTTTTCGCGGCCGCGCCCGGTGTGCATGATGACGAGGCCGGCGCCGGTTTCCGCTGCGACGTGGGCGATGTCGGGTTCGCGCTGCAGGCCATGCACGTCGTTGACGATATGCGCGCCCGCCGCGACCGCCAGGCGCGCCGTCTCGGCCCGATAGGTGTCGACCGAAACCAGGCTGCCGCCTTCGGACGACAGCGCCTCGATGACCGGCAGGATGCGCGCTTGTTCCTCGCGCGCCGAAACCGCGTCGGCGCCGGGCCGGGTGGACTCGCCACCGACATCGATGATCGCCGCGCCCTCGTCGATCATGCGCCGCGCCTGCTGGAGCGCCCGCTCGGGCCGGTCGAATTCTCCGCCGTCGGAAAAACTGTCCGGCGTGAGGTTCAAAATCCCCATCAGCAACGATTTCGCGCCAAGATCGAGATGCCGTCCGTGAGCAAGATGCCAGCGCGTCATGCATCAACCTTCCGTCATATTAATGCATGTCGCGCAAAAGTGTGCAGCGGTTTTGCGATAACGACATGCATAAAATAACAACCTAAAGCGCGTCGCGTGAGGCCGGTCAAACGCGACGCGCTTTAGAAGCCATTCGCGACACGATTGTCACTCACACGAACCCGGTTTCCCCATCTACCTATGCTCGCGAAACAAGAAGGAGCGTAGCAATGACCAAGGAAAGCTTTATCTACACGACCTATATCGTCTCGACACCGGGAAAGGTGTTCGAGGCCATAACCAAGCCAGACCTCGCACGGCGCTACTGGGGCCACGAGAACGTCTCCGACTGGAAGCCCGGCTCGAGCTGGGAGCATATCCGCGCCAATGATGAACGGAGCGTCGAGCTCGTCGGCAAGGTCGTCGAGGTCTCCCCGCCAACCCGTCTCGTCATCACCTGGGCAAACGCTTCGCAGGCGTCCGATCCGGCGAGCTACAGCCGGGTGACCTTCGAGCTCGAGGAATACGAGGCCATGGTCCGGCTGACCGTCACCCATGACGAGCTCGAAGCCGGCAGCGGGATGGCGAACGGCATCAAGCGCGGTTGGCCGATCGTCCTCTCCAGCCTGAAATCCTTCCTCGAAACGGGTCAGGCGATCGATGTCTTCGCCAAGCCGCGCGCCTCCGAACTGGCGGCCTGAACCCGGGAACTAGGAGCCGAGCAGATGAGCACTCTCTACACCGGCGGATGCGCGTGCGGCGCGGTCCGCTACGAGACAAAGGCAGCCCCGATCTTCGAGAACCACTGCCAATGCCGCGATTGCCAGAAAAGAAGCGGCACCGGTCATGGATCCTATCTGACGTTTCCGTCGCGAGCGGACGTGAAGATCACCGGCACGGCGACGGACTGGCGCATTGCGGGTGACAGCGGCAACGATAACATCCATTCGTTCTGCCCGGTCTGCGGAACGCCGGTCTACCTGACATTCGCCGCCATGCCGGAGCCGATCGCGGTCTATGCCGGAAGTCTCGACGATCCGGGCCGGTTCAAGCCGACGGTTGTCACCTACGGTATCCGGGCTCTCCCCTGGGACAAGATGGATACCGCGCTGAAGACGTTCGAGAAGATGCCGCCAGGCTAACCGGCCCGGCGGCACATGGAATGAAGTATCTTGTCGGCTTCGGCTCGATCTCGTTGGCCCAGCTGGGAACACCGCAAATATTACGGTGACAGTGCACTTTTGCCGTGCTCGGCTGTCGCTGTGTGTAGATTGAAGGCAATGGCTCGACTTGCATTTGCCGCGCCGCCGATGTCGGTATCTGGGCGGCCGGCCGGTGGGCAGCGAAGCACTTCTGGACCGGAATTGCCGAGCATCCCAGTTTTCCCCCTCATCGCGGTTTCGATCCACGCCCCGCGAGAGGGGGGCGACATGATCATGCCGGTGTTTCCTGGTGAGGGGCTGAAGTTTCGATCCACGCCCCCGCGAGAAGGGCGACCCGAGCTCGAACACATGATGTTCGTCATGAACCAGTTTCGATCCACGCCCCCGCGAGAGGGGCGACATGCGCTCGGCCAGGATGGTCCACTCGGCCTTGTCGTTTCGATCCACGCCCCCGCGAGAGGGGCGACGCGAGCGGGGCCGCGAGATCATCCAGCTTTACCGGTTTCGATCCACGCCCCCGCGAGAGGGGCGACCGTTCACCATCGTTCCACGCAGCACGAAGCTGTAGTTTCGATCCACGCCCCCGCGAGAGGGGCGACCTGACCTGCTCGACGACGATCCCCACCCTGCCGCGTTTCGATCCACGCCCCCGCGAGAGGGGCGACGCCACCGCCAACGCCACCGGCCCCTACGAGCCGAAGTTTCGATCCACGCCCCCGCGAGAGGGGCGACTGAGCGCCTGATCAAAGTCAGGCACGATATGCTTGTTTCGATCCACGCCCCCGCGAGAGGGGCGACCTAAGAGCCCCGTAGGCGCAGCCCGCAAGTGTAGCGTTTCGATCCACGCCCCCGCGAGAGGGGCGACTCGTCACGAAGTCGATACCGAGCACTTTGAACGCGTTTCGATCCACGCCCCCGCGAGAGGGGCGACGCCGTGATCTGGAAAAACGAGCCCTCATCGGCAAAGTTTCGATCCACGCCCCCGCGAGAGGGCGACTTGTTGATGATCTGCCCAAGATAGACGGTGTTACAGTTTCGATCCACGCCCCCGCGAGAGGGGCGACTTCGGCCATGGTGAAGGTGCCGCTCAATCAGAATGTTTCGATCCACGCCCCCGCGAGAGGAGCGACCCCCGGCGACGATCCACAGAAACCCGAATCGCCGGTTTCGATCCACGCCCCCGCGAGAGGGGCGACCGCACCGCCGGGAGAACCAAACGTCCAAGTCACAGTTTCGATCCACGCCCCCGCGAGAGGGGCGACACGGGCGACGGCACGACTGCCGCGTTCCAGATCAAGTTTCGATCCACGCCCCCGCGAGAGGGGCGACCCGATTCGGCGAGCTCTTCCGGCGTCGTGAATTGGTTTCGATCCACGCCCCCGCGAGAGGGGCGACCAAGGCAAATGGCCACGAAGAGCGCTTCATGTGGTTTGGATCCACGCCCCCGCGAGAAGGGCGACAAAAAGCGAGGAAAGAACATGCCGCATTCATCGAGTTTCGATCCACGCCCCCGCGAGAGGGGCGACCTGCTGCAATGGCGGCTTGGGTCTGCGCCTTGTAGTTTCGATCCACGCCCCCGCGAGAGGGGCGACATGATAATGCCGGTGTTTCCGGGGGAAGGTTTGAAGTTTCGATCCACGCCCCCGCGAGAGGGGCGACGCGTTGGATGTGCTGTTGCAGCAGACCCCTTGGGGTTTCGATCCACGCCCCCGCGAGAGGGGCGACCATTGGCGTGTGGTGGCCATTCTATCGTGCGATGGTTTCGATCCACGCCCCCGCGAGAGGGGCGACGCGGCTGCACGTTCGCATCGCCGGTGTGTCTGGTGGTTTCGATCCACGCCCCCGCGAGAGGGGCGACGTATTGGCGGCCAGTAGCCTCACGCGTCTGTGACGTTTCGATCCACGCCCCCGCGAGAGGGGCGACCATAGCGTACGGCTTCCGGCGTTGCCCGCTGCCAGTTTCGATCCACGCCCCCGCGAGAGGGGCGACGGTGTCCTTGTCGAACAGCCCGTCACGCGTGTTGTTTCGATCCACGCCCCCGCGAGAGGGGCGACAGTGCCTCAGCTAACAGATTGCCATGATTGAAGAAAGATGAGCTAGATCGCGAACATAGCCCCACGACTGAGCAAGAGGTCGGGCGAAAACCCAGCTTGACGCACATAGTTTCACGATTTCAAAGAACCAGCGCCGGCGCGAATCCGTCGGAATTTTCCGGCACGCTCCATGTTCGCGCTGTGTCGCGCTTGCAATGGATTCAGATGATGAGGGTACCGCCGAGGTCGGCCACAGGCTTCGCGCCGACGTGCTCCAGCCGCCGCTGCCAGTTGGCGCCTAGATAATAGTAGCGCAGGCTGTCGTGCTGAAGATCGATAATTCGCTCCAATCCAGCCTTCACTTTGATCCACTGGGCAGGGTCGACCTCGATTTCGAACACTGAAAACTGAACTCTTTGACCGAAGTCCTGGCAAGCCTTGGCTACTCTGCGGAGTCTGCGAGCACCGTCGCCTTCCGTCGTGCTCACGTCATAGGTCACCAGTACCATCATCGTACGAGCTACTTCCAGAACCAAGGCGGATAGGCGTCAAGATCACCGCGCAGATGACGGGCCAGAAGCTGCGCTTGAAGGTGGGGCACCAAGCCAAGCCGAGCATTTTCCTCAATGAATGGATGATGGCGTTCCTGTTTCTTGCGTTCCTGCCAGGCAGCAAGCACGGTCTTGCGGCCGTCGTTGGTAAGCCAGACCGCGCCGCCGTCGCGGACCTCGAAGTCGGCGGCGCGTAGCTGGCGCCGGTTGATCAACGACAAGGCAAGTCGATCGGCCAAGACCGGGCGTAATTCTTCCATCAGATCGAGTGCCAGGCTCGGTCGCCCTGGCCTATCACGGTGTAAGAACCCGACTGCAGGGTCGAGGCCCACCCCTTCTGCCGCACTGCGGCAGTCGTGAGTCAGAAGTGTGTAAAGGAACGAGAGCAGTGCATTGACTGGGTCGAGCGGTGGTCGGCGCGAGCGGCCGCGAAAACGCATTTGCGCATCAGGTGAACGGATCAGGGTATCGAAAACGCTGAAATAGAGCGCGGCAGCTTCGCCTTCGGCACCGCGCAACTGACTCAAGTCAAGCCCAGCAAGGCTTACCCCGCGCAAAATATGCACCTGACGCCTCGTCGCATCAGCGACACGGTCGCGCGCTTCCGGTGCCAGTTCCTCGCCATAGTCGCGAAGCCCACGCATCAGCACCGCCCGTTGGTTGGATATCTTGCCGGCGACAAGCCCGCGCACAATATCTTCGGGCGCCTCAGACGCGCGATACTGCGCCCGCCGCAACAGCACATTCCCAGCGACAGGTCCCTCGACCCTAGCTTGAAACCGGCCGGCACGGTCGAGCATCACCAATGTGATACCGGTGCCGGCACAAGCGCCAATGAGAGCCGGCGAAATATAGATTGCCCCGAAGACGACGACGGATCCGAGCATGTGCAACGGAACACGGGTGCGTTCGACACCATCGACCTCGGCTACCAGATTCTCGCCGTCCTTCTTCAGACTGGCGCCTTCCGTAGTGACATACACCGTGTTGAGAAATTTCTTCACGACGCGGCATCTTCCTCCAGGAGTAGAGCTAGCGTTCGGTTGCGCCAGTCGCGCGCCGACTTCGCCATGGTCTTTGGGCGGCAGAGATCGGCAAGCGAGCAGGCCCGGCAGCGATCAGCACGGTAGATCGCCTTCGGCGTCTGGCGTGTTGCGAAGATTTCGCGCAGCCGGGCGACTGTTTCCTCCGTCAGCAGACGCAGTTCCGCATCGAACGGTACCGTGAGCCTGCGCTTTGTCTCGCCATAGAACAGTGCACCCTCCGGCACCGGTCGTCCGGTCATCTCCTCGAGGCAGAGCCCCTGCGCGCAGAGCTGCACCTCGTCGGCGCGATGCAGCTTCGGCTTACCTCGCTTGAACTCGACAGGGTAAGGCGTTTCGCCATTCTTGCCCGCATGAAATTCCACCACGTCTGCGACGCCGGCGATGCCGAGACGTTTCGAAGCAATCGAAAGCGCAGATTCGCGACGTACGCTGCGCACGCGCCGCATGCCCGGCCTGTCGGCGGCGATATGCATGACATGGCCTTCTGCCGTAAACCGGTTCTCTTGCCAAATTCGCTCGACATGGATGAGTGCGGCTTGCCGCAGACAATAGACAGCGTGCTGCAACGCCGAGAGCGGAATTGGATCGGCATCCCGTTCGTCGGGCTGGGTGGCCAGAGTTTCGGCCGGCGCCATGCTCACAGACGCTCGATAATCTCCACGCCGTCAGGTAGCCCTTCACGATCGATCTCGATTTTGTAGTCACTGAATTTACGGGCCGGTGGATAGTTGCCAATGCCGGAATCGTCGACATCGCGGAGCACGCCGTCGATGCTGCGGCCAACCCTTACGCGATCAAAGAGCACATGGGCTGGTGCGTTGCCGAGCGAATTCGCGTGTTTGAAGACGACGAGCTTGCGGCTTGCCATTTCTCCGCGCGCTGCCGACCGATCGTGCTCGAACATCGTTGAGAGCGCCTCGAAGAGCAAGTCAAGGTCTGCATCGGAAAAGCCAGTGCGTTCGGCAAGTTTCGCGGAGACGAAACCGTGGGCGCGGTAGAGACCATAGGGTACAATATGCTTGCGACCCATGGTGCGATTGTCGATGCGGTCATTGCCTTCCTCGCTGCCCTCCACTCTTTGCTTTTTCTCTGCCTCATTGGTTGCAGCCATGCGGGTGATGGAGATTTCCTGGGGCACGATCGGCTCGATGGAACTCGCAAAGGTCATCTGCACCGGCCCACGCACCTGGCCAGCATTGATGCCGGTCGACATGACCGCGCCGAAGGTGCGAACATCGAAGAAATTCGCGCACATAAATCTTGTCAGAGCTCGCCCGTCACCGTCGTCTTTGGGATTTAGCTTCGCGTCCTTGGCGGCTTTTCCGTCGTCGGGGCGTAGCGCGACATAGGCCTTGCGGTGCTGTTCATTCAGGATCGCGCCTTCCTTGACGTAGATGTTGTAGCTCTGATGTTCGCCTCTGGCGAACTCGACATAGTTCCGCACCTTGCGCTTGAGGCTGACGTCCGACACCAGACCATGATTGGTCTCGGGATCGAGCCGCGGCATGTTGCCGGCATCCGGGTCGCCGTTCGGGTTGCCTTTGGATACATCAAACAGCAGGACGAAATCATAGCGGTTGGAAAGGGCGTTCATGATGCGGCATCCTGTGTGTCGACGGTTTCGGGTTTGCGGAAGAATTCGCCACGCTGATGGTAGTAGCCGAGGCCGAACAGTGCCTGCTCTTCGGCGGAAAGGGAGGCCGGGAAGGGATCGCTGTCGGGCGACATGCGTTCGAGGATAGCGCCGATGGTTTTTTCGAGATTGACCCTGTGTCCAGGCCTTTGCTTGCCGACCTTCGAAAGATGGTTGGCTGATCCCCGGTCTAGCAGGGCGAACACCTTGCGAGGTTGGGCGGATGCCGAACTGTAGAATTTATCCTTGATGGTGGCGTTGACGTTGCGACCGAGCGCGGCCGTTTGTATTTGTTCATACGCAGCAAACAGCCGCCCGAGCAGATAGCCCTTGTTCCTATTCTCCGGTTGGAATGACACAGGAACCTCCCCAATTGCCTTGTTGAAATTTCGAACGAGCAGCGCTTTCAGGATACTGACCCTGAGCGCGTTCACCTCTCCGTCCGCGCAAATGCGCATCAGCACCGTCGAGAGTAACGACAGAGGGTAACGGGTGCCCGTCAGGATCGAGCGCATCCATTCGCCGGCGAGATTCGGCGGCACGTTTTCGCGCTTGCCCAGCACCGCGGTTTCGGCAAGATATTTCCATAGCGCGGTGTTCGCGTCGCGCGGCGGCGGATCGACCTCCATTTCGGCAACGAAGCGCTGGTAGTTTTTCGCCAGCACGCCGAAATCGTTCTCGAACCAGAACCGGATCGAAAGCCGAGCGGCATTCGGCGCAAGACCAAGGACATAAAAGCGGACGCCGTTTTCAAGTTCCGGGGCGACCACCTTGAGTGGCAGGCCCTTGCGAATGCGTGCGAGGATATCGCCGACCTTGCCGGCTTGGGTGACTTCGTCGACTTCCGAAAACATCGCGCCGAACGTGCCTTCCGCCGTACGCGCCACCTCGGCGTTCGAGGCATCAGCCCAGAAAACGGTGGAGGCATCGCCGACCTGGATCCGGTTGGTCTTGCCAGCAAGGAATGTGTTGAGCGCCGTGGAATATTTGAAGGCCGCACCTTCGGAGACAGGAGCATTGTCGCCCTGCTCGTGTTCATAGGACGTGAAGGCGTCGAGATTGAACGATACGATGGAAGCGCCGGAGGATTGCGCACCCCATACGCCTTTGATCGCCGGGTGGAGGCGCGCAACCGCTCCATTCGAGCCGGTCACGAGGCAGATCGAGGCGGCATCCCCGCCGCCGCTGCTCCGGTCCACCCACAAATCCTTGGCGGCTGGCCGATCATGAAGATATATGCCCTGGCGCCTCTCGCTTTCGAGCGCGAAGACCACGTTCTGGTCTTTCATCTCGTCAAGCCATGTTGGTCCCACGAACCGTCCGGGCGCCCAACCTTCAAGGAATAGAGAAAGCGCCCGCAGGCCCGCGTCCTCCGAGTCTTCTAGCGCATCGCGGTGGCGTTTTACGAAAGCGGCATGCTCGTCGGCTGTGCGCTTGCCCTCTCCTGCCGTGACGCCAAGCACGTAGGAAGTCTTATCCCAGAGGAAATTAGGCGCGATGCCCGCGGTGCGTTTGGTCGGTTGCGGCACCTGCATCATGCGCGGCAGTTTTTTCTTGCCCGTGCCATCACGCAGATCAGTAACGCTAGCCACCTTTCCGTCTGGGTTGAGCGAGATGACAAAACCGATCTTTTCCGTGGAGTAGCCGAAAGGCGGTGCATCGGGCAGACGGTCGTAGGCCTTGGCAAGTGAAGCCAAAATGCTCATCTCCGGATCTCCGAAGAATTGGGAGCCGGAACGGGCATCACCCCGTTGTTGAGGCAAGCACGGAAAAACAGCGAAGGCTTGTCCGGCGCCCCGTGGTCGATGTCCCACAGCATGAAGCCAAGGTCGCGCGTTTCATTGATCGCGTCCGGCAACGGTGCACCGGGCGGCAGCAGTTCGAAGGCTGCCGCGAACTCGCGTGTGCCGAGGCAGGGCTGGTGGAAGCATTGCCCGCGCGCCGCGCGACGGTTGAACGTGTCGAGATGCTTGCCCTCGTTGTCATCGGGGCCGGCCTTGTCGGTCATCTCGAAATGCGCTTCGATGAGATAGGCGACGTCGACGAGCACGGTGGCGGCGCGCTGCTGGCGATCCTCATCGACGAGAAGGTGCAACCCTTCGAGGTTGCCGCGGTTGATGGCGGTCTTGACGTTTCGAGCAGAGACCTTGCTGCCAACTTCGTTGCGCCGGATGGACTGGAAACGAATGGCCTTCAGGACGTGGATATTGTCCACCACCCATCTGATGGCCGGCTTCCAGTGGATCGCCTCCAGAATTCCACGTGCCGCCGAGGGCGTCATCACGTCATAGGAGACGCGCTCAACCTTCATCTCCGGTCGCGTAAAGCAGGCGTGACTCCCTGAAACCCTCAGCCTGACGCCAAATGACATTCGCCCCTCCCCCAGAGACATTTGATACGCAAGGAACATATCAGGAACTAAATGACAATAGCCTCTTGCGATAAATATTCGGCGTCCTCCCAAACGAGGCCAACTTCCGGGTCATAGAGACCCGGCGTCATGAGCACCGCAAACTGGTCACCGCGCAGCCTCTCCTCGGCAAATTTCACATGGCCGCAGGCGATAAGCCGCGCCCGCGCCTTCGGCGGCACCTGTACGACATAGGTCTGCAAGTCACGGGCGATCACGCCGGACGGAATCGTCTCGATCCTCAGCTTTGCAATCGCCGCTTTCGCTTGTTCGGCTCGGGCGACAATCACCGGAACCATGCCGCTCTCGATCACGCGAAAATTCTCGGCGACCGAGCGATAGGCAAAGTTCGTGCCGCTGCCGCCGATACGAAACTTGTCCACGATAGGCAATCTGTCGTTGCGTCCACGATCCAGCCCTTCGGGGCCGACGCGCCAATAGACCTCGCCGAAGAAATCCTCGATCGCGGCGGGTGACAGAAGTTTTTCGTGGCTTGCCATCATCCGGGCCATGTCGCTCGAAAGCCCCGCGATCTCCGGTGGTGGCGGGTTTTCAGGTGCCTTGAACACAGTGACAATGCTGTCCTCCACCGGTCGCCGCCCCTCGCGATTGCAGCGCCCGGCGGCCTGCGCTATTTGATCCAATCCTGCTTCCGCGCGCCAAAGCCTCGGGAAATCGAGATCCACGCCGGCCTCTACCAGCGAGGTCGCGATCATGCGACAGGGCTCGTCGTTCAGAAGTCTCTGCTTGACCGCCGCCAGAATCTCGCGCCGGTGCGCCGCATATTGGCGCGTCGTCAGATGGACGAGGCCCTGGAGGCGAGTCTCCTTCGCCTGGTGATACAGCGCCAGGGCATGCTTGCGGCTGTTGACGATGACGAGGCCCTGATTGGTCTTGCTGAGTTCGGCCAGAACGGTCATGTCGTCCATCGCGCCACCATGGACCAGCCTGACGCGTTCCAGTTTTTCTGCCAAGTCATCGGGGTCCGGCGCCAATTCGCGGCCTGCCAGCGACAGGCCGGCCGGATGCTTTGACGGGAAATTTCGCTGGTCGAGCGCCGGTTGGGTCGCGGTACATAGAATAATGCTGCAGCCATAATTCTCGGCAAGTTCGCGCAGCGCCCAAACGGCAGGGATGAGAAGCTGGCGCGGCAATGTCTGCGCCTCATCGAGAATGATGACGCTGTTGGCGATGTTGTGCAGTTTGCGGCAGCGCGACGTTCGCGCAGCAAACAGGCTCTCGAACAATTGCACGTTGGTCGTGACCACGATAGGCGCCGCCCAGTCTTCCATGGCGAGCTTGAGCTTGTGTTTGTCGGCCTTCGTGCTGTCGGCATCCCGTGGTTCACGTGGGCGGCGCTCCTCATCCTCGATTGCGGAGTGGTGTTCCAGCACGACATCATCACCAAGTATTTCGCGAAAGATCGCCGCCGCCTGGTCAATGATCGATGTAAACGGGATGGCATATATGATGCGATCAAGCCCGTGTGCTTTGGCGTGATCGAGGGCGAACCCGAGTGAGGCGAGCGTCTTGCCGCCGCCGGTCGGCACCGTCAGCGTGAAGAGGCCCGGCTTTTCGGTTGCGCGCGAACGGACATGGTCGAGAATGTTCGCTCGCAACACGTTGACCGATGTGTCCGATCTACGCTGTTGGCCCATATGGACGTCGAAAGCCTCGGTAAGGCTGTGCAGGATCAATTGCAATTCTGGCCAACTGCGGTCGACGTGCCTTCCCTCAGTGCGAGCATAGAATTGTTCAGTATCCTTGAAATCCGCATCAACGAGGCAGGAAAAAATCATTCGGCCAAGAAAGCCGAGCTGGAAGGCGGCTCTTGCCTTGTCCGTCTTTTCCCAGTCGGGGAACGGCGGCAAGAGATTGGCAATCTCTGGCGCGATTTGGGACTTCCAGACAGGGTCGAGTCCCTCGTCCGAAAAGCCATTGAGGCGTTCGGACAATGTGGAAAGAGCCTCGCCCTGTTGATCCGGGAGACCGGCATGGTGACCGGCAATGCAATAGGCAATTAGTTCGGCAACGATCCTGTCGTCCGCTTTGGCTGCCCGCGCCAGTTGGACAACAGTGGCAGCGCCTGCGGTGGAATGATCGACTCGCTCCTCCGCACCGGACAATCGCGCCTGGAATTGCGGCGTGTATTTCCCGAGATCATGAAGCAGGCCAGCAAGCCAGGCTGCACGTCCGATGCCGATCCGCGCGCCAAATTGTTGCGCGACCGCGGCGACAGCGATGAGATGGTCGTTCAAGGGTTGCCAGTTGGAGCGAACGGGCTCGACGGTCGAATGCGCGTAGTACATCGTGCCTCTGCGAAAATTGAGCGCCGTTCGACTGGAGACGCGCAAAGTGAAGCCATTGCGTGAAATCATGGGCTTCGTGTACCTCGCGAAGCGCTACGCGTTCCAATCGGCCGATGCCTTGATAATCCACTACTGCCCCTCCAGTCGAACAACCTAGCTGGCACTATTCAACGCGAACCGTAAACGAACCGATCACATTGCTGGCGTTACAATCAATCGGACGAACAATGCGGAGGAAGGCATATGACGCGCGTGCGGCAGCCCATTGGCAAAAGAGGTAGCCTGAAATGGATACAGCGCGCAGTAAATCGGCATCCCCAAATTCTCGACGATCAGATCACTTCACTGCTGGGCGAAACAGGGCAGATCACATGGCTGTCGCCTCGGAGTGATGACGACTACGCTGAATACCGCGATGACGCGTTTCTCGATCTGATAGGTCACGGAGAACTGCGAGATCGGCTCTTAGAATTTTGGCCCCGGCGTGGACCTCAATGGGACGCACTCGGCAGGACATCATCCGGTAGCATCCTACTTGTTGAGGCCAAAGCACATGTCGGTGAAATCTGCTCGCCTGGATCCAGCGCCAGCTCGTTGACTCGCTCGATCATCGAACGGTCTTTGGAAGCCACGGCCGACGGCATGGGCGCGAAACCGAAAGCGCCCTGGATCGAGACATTCTACCAACTGGCCAATCGCTATGCGCACCTGAATTTCTTGCGTACAAACGGCGTCAGTGCCTGGCTCATCCTTGTCAACTTCATCGACGACACCGAAATGAACGGCCCTAGCAGCGCGGCAGAGTGGCGGGCTGTCTATCAGATCGTGGACCACGTCATGGGCGTGCCAAAGCGCAACCCGATGGGTAAATTCGTGCTCCACATCCATCCATCCGTTGCTGAAGTCACTCCATGGGATCAGAGACTCGGCGTTTGACAGTTCGAGCGAACCGATTCGCGACCTTCGCGGACTTCCCGGCCCGGCACCTAGAACCGGCAGCAGACCCACCTGAACACTGTCCTTGCCGAGGAAAAAAGGTCACCCGGAAAAGCGGTTGTTAGTTTCGTCAAATGGCTCGAGGTCGTGGGACACGCCGGTCCGACTCGGTGTCCGGGGCGTGCCGTCCTCGCTCGCCGATGCGGACCCCGGCGGCCGAAGCCATCCGGGCCGAGCGAGAGACCTCCCGGTTCCCGTGCAAGGAGCGTCCGTACATGCCAGGGTCTGTGACCGCGCGGAGCCGCTCCCACACTCGCAATGGCGCGTGCGACCTCTCGCCTTCCGCCTGACAGACGGCGTCGGCGCTCCGATTGTACCTTTCGCGGCTCAATGGCTGGCCTATGCGTTCCCCTGCCGACGCTTCGTTCCCGGCCTCGCGACCGACAACGCACGGCTCGGGGCCGATGCGGGTTGCTAATCCTTCATCGTAGTGGACTTCCACCACCTACTCCTTGCCGGTCTCCCGGCGCACCTGCCACCGTAATTAGCGGTTGTGCCCATGCCGCTCAGCGATTGCCGTACTCGTCATGGCGGCGCCACCATGCCTGGGGGAATTCGAGCCCGTTCTCGTTCCTTCCCCACGGAGCCAGGTCGAGGAAACGGTAGACCCCCATAAACACCTCGGTGCCACGGGCGTAGGTCGAGTAGGTGTGGTAGACGGCACCGTCCTGGAGCGCGAAGACGCTCATTCCCTCCTTCTGCGGCTCGGCCCTGTCGACATGCTGATAGTTGTAGTTGGCGCCGTCTCTCTGCTGCTCTTCGGTGAAGGCGGCGCCGAAGTCGTATTTGAAATCGCTCCCGAGCGACGAAACCCACGGGAAGCGCCAGCCCATTTGCTGCTTGTAATCCTGGATGTCCTGCAACGGGGCGATCGATTCGCAAACGAGGGTAATGTCGCGGCCGTTCAAGTGGGGGATTACGCAGTCGAAGTGATCGGCGATCAAGGAGCATCCGGTGCATCCTTGGCGCTCATCGGTGAGCCGGTATCCGTAGCCGAACATGAAATGATAGACGAAGAGTTGCGAGCGCCCTTGGAAAAGGTCGGCGAGCGAGGCGCTTCCCTCCTCGGTCTCGAATAGATACTCCTTATCGATCCGAACCCACGGCAGCTCCTGTCGCTGTCGCGCCAGCTCGTCGCTCTGCCGTATGAGCCGTTTCTCCGCCCCGAGCAGTGCGAGCCGCGCTCGCAGCCATTCCTCGCGTGTTCCGGTCTTGTGTTTCGTCATCGCTCCCGTCTCCTTCCTCGGGGTTTCCTTTCCGTTTCTCGAAACAACTTGTTGCGTCAGGAGATAAACTTAACGCCGGAGGCGAAACATGGTAGCCTGATGTGGGGCGGGTTTCCGATGGACTCCCTGATCACGGATGCCAATGATGTCACCTTGGCCTTCGAAGACTACAAGCTGGAAATGGATAGCGCTCCCGCTCGAACACCTCTGCTCGATGCGTTGCGGACCGCAGGTTGAAAAAGAAGGACGGAGTCACAAGGCGAGGGTGCTGATGTTCCCTCGCGGCGGGCATTTCCTGCTTGAGACGCACGCCGAACCCGCGCTCTCCCTCTTGATGGAGTTCATCAAGCGAACACAGCGGCGCAATTTGCCTGAGCGGACTCCTGCCCGCTTGTTGCGGAGCCAGTTGAGGGCGCGGGCGCCTCGTCGAACCACCTGCGTCACTTGGAGGGCAGCATGAAATCGCCGACAGTGAGAGTTATGGCCGCGGCCGATGAAGATCCGGCGGTCGGAACCATCGTGCTGGCGTTTGCAGAGGATCCCATGGCGCGATGGACCTGGCCGCATGCACACCAGTACCTTGCCGCCATGCCGCGACTGGTCCGCGCGTTCGGGGCCAGGGCATTCTCAAACGGAAGCGCCTTTTGCACCGATGGCTACGCCGGGGCGGCGCTGTGGCTGTCGCCCGGTGTGCATCCCGACGAGGAAGGGCTTGGTGCGGTTGTCGAGAGCACGGTTGCGCCCTCTCTTGCCCCTGAAGTCGCCGCTGTATTCGAGCAGATGGCCAAGTACCACCCGGCCGAACCGCATTGGTACTTGCCCGTGATCGGCGTCGACCCGGCGCATCAGGGCGAAGGTCTCGGCGAAGCCTTGATGGCATACGCGCTCGCGCAGTGCGATCGCGATCACGCGCCTGCCTATCTGGAATCCTCGAACCCGCGCAACATTCCGTTCTACCGACGCCACGGCTTCGAACCGCTCGGCGCGATCCAGGTCGGTTCATCGCCGACGCTCGTCCCGATGCTGCGGCGACCGCGTTGAGCCTGCCATTAGATGCAGCGGTTGGCGATTGAGCAGCAGGGAATCGCCGAATTCATGCGTGCGGTATCGGTACGCGGCGAAGGTTGCCGAGGCCTTGGCGAGCAGAGCATCGTCGGCAAAAGCGCGCAGGAGCTCGAAATGGCTTTCGCCCGGCTGGTGGACGCCTGTGAGAATAGCATCGACCACGTGAAGCCGCGTGTCCCGCGCGATGCGCCCTGTCGCAATGCCATTTCCGGCACGCACCCTGCCATCGGGATTGGCAGCTGCCTCAAGCGCGCGCACTACACTCGTGCCGATCGCGATGATGCGGCTGCCGCGCAACTTCGCCCGCGCGACCTGCGCCGCGACGCGCTCAGGGATGCGGTACGGCTCGTCGAAAGGGAGGCGCAGGTCGAGCGCGGGATCGCCGGTGGAAGAAACGCCCGCGGCATGGGTGAGTGTTGCGAAGCTGACGTCGCGCCGACGCCAGGCTTGGAGCGTGCGCCAGTCGAGCGCAAAGCCTGCCGACGGCGCCTCGAACGCGACCGGCCCGGCGGCAATCTTCGTCCAGACATCCCACAGTGCCAACGGCTCGGCAACATGCGCGTATTGAATCGGCCGGCCGTGCTGCGCCAGGCCTGCAAGCACCGGTGTGCGGTTGCCTGGGAATCGCAGCTCGAGAAGGCGAGGATGGTCGAGAAGGCGCTCTACGACGGCTTCCAGCGGGCCGAGCCGGAGGCAGTCGCCTGGTGACAGCGGCGGCGGAGGCAGCCGGTCTTCCGTGCGCGTGCGGTGATCGCCCGCGCCGAAGGCAATAGCCACGAAGCGGGTTGGATCGGGAAGTGACAGCCAACCTGCCAGGCGAATCTCGATCGCCTTGTCGCTGGGGACATGCGTTCCGTGCAAGCTGGCAGGCAAGGTCGCGGCGTCGTTGCCGACGACCAGATCGCCGGGATCGAATAGCGTCGCGAGTCCAGCGCGCGGCAGGTCGTGCATCGCGCCGTCTGCCTCGACGACGAACAGCCTGGCGGAGCGCCGATCGGGACGGTCGGCGGCAATCATCCGTGTGTCCCGGCGAGAATCGTTGCGCTGACCGGCAACGCGTCGAGCATCTTTTCGATGATCTCGGCAGCAGCCACTTCGGGGCGCTTCAATGTCGACGGATCGGCGTCAGGCAGCGCCAGCGCGTGCAGCGGAGTGTCCATATCGCCGGGGTCGAGCGCGAGGAGCCGGATGCCGTCGGCTTTCGCCTCCTCGTCCCAAATCGCCGTGAGATGGGCAAGAGCAGCCTTGCTCGCACCATACGCGCCCCAGCCGGGATAGGCGTTCACCGCTGCGTCGCTGGAGATGTTGATCACCAGCGCGCCACGGCCCTCGCGTGCGGACGCGGCAAGCGCACCGAACAGGGCTTTCGTCAGCCGGAACGCGCCGACGAGATTGACCGCGAGCGCTTTTTCCAGCTCCTCGCACTCGGTATCGGCAAGGAGCGCCAGAGGAACAGGTCCAAGGCTCGACGCATTGTTGATCAGAACGTCGAGCCCGCCGAGGCTGGCGGTGACTTGCAACGCGATCGGGTAGATGTCTTCCTTCTTGCCGACGTCGCCGACAATGCCGTGCGCGCCGGTCTCGCCGGCGATGCGTTCGACGTCGGCGGTGGTGCGGGCGACGAAGGCGACGGACGCACCCTGCTCGGCAAGCTGCCCCACAAGCGCCAGTCCGAGGCCGGACGTGCCGCCCGTGACCGCCACGCGAAGTCCCCGAAGATCGATATTCGTCTGCATTGCCGGTGCTCCTTCAATCTGCACGGCCTGTTGCTACAAGTTCAAGTTAACTTGAAGTCAAGCGGGAATTGTGCTTTCGTTCACGCATGGAATCCATGCTGACCATCACCGACGTGTCGCGGCGCAGCGGCGTCGCCTCATCGGCATTGCGTTTCTACGAGGAGCGCGGGCTGATCGCTTCCGAGCGGGCCGGCTCGGGGCATAGGCGCTATCCGCGCTCGGTGCTGCGCCGGATCGCCTTCATCGTCTTCGCGCAGCGAATTGGGCTGACTCTTGAGGAGATTGGCGGCGAACTCGCCAAGTTGCCAGCCGATCGCGTGCCGTCACGTCGGGATTGGTCGCGTTTGTCGGGCCGGTGGACCAAGCGCATCGACCAGCGCATCGCCGAGTTGCAGCGTCTGAGGTCCGGGCTTACCGAGTGCATCGGTTGCGGCTGCCTGTCAATCGACCGGTGTAGCCTTGCGAACCCTGCCGATATGGCAGGTCGCAAGGGGCCGGGGCCGAGGTATTGGCTGGGATAAGTTGGCAGCGTGCCTGTCAGAGCAGCTTGTCCGGTGTGATGGGCAGTTCGCGGATGCGTTTGAATTACAGAATTAAATTACGGTGACAGTGCACCTTTTGTCGTGCTCGGTGGCAAAAGCCGGCCTATTGATGTCAGGGCGCGCCAGGATGTCGAGCTCCCTCCTTGTCGCAGATAGCGATGTCTGAAGGATCGACGAGGACGGTGGCCAAGGCGCAACAGGTCCGACAGCGCGGCGCGAAGTTGCGGCCGGGAATTACGATCCTGACGGCAGACCAAGCGTTTGGCGCGCCTCGTTGACGGTGGCGACACGCCGACCAAACTTCTCGACTGAGGCCGCCGCGAGTTCGACGAGCTCCGCGTTGCTGCGCGCCAGGCGTTCCCTAGTGATCCTGATATTATCCTCAAGTCCGGTACGCACTGCGTCTGCTCCGCGCGCCAACGCCCATTGCATTACGATCGTCTGGTTGCGGCCTATTCCGGCCGCTGTCCAGGTGGATTGTGGAAACAGGAGTTTCGCTTCCCTGAGGAGCACGTCGAGCAATCTCTCCTCCGCAGGCAGTGCGTTTTGCACGCCCATGACAAACTGGATGTGCGGGCACTCACCTATAAGTCCCCCGTCGGCCAGCCGCCTGGCAGTGTGAAGGTGCGACAGGTCGAAGATCTCGATCTCCGGCAGCACGCCATTTGCCTTCATCGCGGCTGCGAGATCACCGATCAGGGCGGGATGGTTCTCGTAGACTATGGATGGGAAGTTGACCGAACCGGTCGAGAGCGAGGCCATGTCCGGCTTCAGATAAAGCGCCGAGCCACGCGCGGCAGGATCACGACCGCGCCCGCCGGTCGAGAACTGGACGATCATCCCGGGGCAGTGCCTACGCACCCCCGCCTGAACGGAAGCGAAGCGCGTTGGTTCAGACGATGAACTCTGATCGTCATTGCGCACGTGGATGTGCACCAGCGACGCACCTGCTTCAAAGGCTTCCTGGGTCGACTCGATCTGTTCGGCCACGCTGATTGGCACCGCAGGATTGTCTTCCTTGCGCGGCAGCGAGCCGGTGATCGCAACGGCGATGATACAGGGTTCAGGCATGGCGATACACTATCGGTCGACCTGGTCCATGAGCCAGCGGATCGCGAGCGGATACCCCTCGGCGCCGAGCCCCGCGATCACGCCGGTGGCGACCTTCGATACCAGCGACCGATGATAGATCTCCTCGCGGCGATGGATGTTCGAGATATGCAGTTCGACGATCGGGCCTGGAAACATTTTGAGCGCATCGAGCACCGGGATCGAAATGAAGCTCAAACCCGCGGGATTGATCAGAATGCCCGCGCCGTCGTCGATCGCCTCATGCACCCAGTTGACGATTTCGCCCTCAATGTTCGACTGGTGAAAACGGATCGGATGGTCGCCGGCGGCGTCACGGCACATCCCCTCGATTTCTGCGAGTGTCGTCCTCCCATAGATCTCCGGCTCGCGCATGCCGAGCCGGTTGAGATTTGGGCCGTTGAGGACGAAGATTGGCTTGGTCATGGTCCTATTCCTTGATAGCCCAGCAGGCGCGGCAGCCACAGCACCAGCGATGGGAAGAAGGTGATCAGCATCAGGGCGGCAATCATGGCGTAGAGAAACGGCATTACGTCGTGCACCAGGTCGCGCAGCGATACCTCTGCGATACGAGTCATGATGAACAGCAGCAACCCGTAGGGCGGGGTGACGAGCCCGAGCATGATGTTGACGACGACCATTACGCCGAAATGCACCATGTCGACGCCGAGCGCCTTCGCCGTCGGAATCAACACCGGCACGATCACCAGCAGGATAGTCGTCCCCTCCAGCACGCAGCCCAGGATCAGCAGCAGGATGTTGACGAGGATCAGGAAACCCATCGGCGAAAGATCCCAGGACTGCAGGATCACCGACAGGGACTGCGGAATGTTCTCAACCGTGACGACGTAGTTGAACACCAGGGCGCCGGCGATGAGCATGCCGATCGAGGCGGTGGTGCGGGCGCTGTTGAGAAGCGCATGGTAGAGCTGACCCGGCGTCACGCTGCGATAGATCGCGACCGAGATGAGCAGCGCGTAGCCGGCGGCGACCGCCGCCGCCTCGGTCGGGGTCATCACGCCGCCCCTTATGCCGACCAGCAGAACGACCGGCAGCATCAGCGCCGGAAATGCGCGAAAGGTGATCCCCGGAAGTTCCCTGAGCGGCACCGGCTTCTCGACCGGAAAGTTTTTCCGGCGCGCGTCGATGGCGACGATGATCATCTGCGTCAGGGCGAGAAGAAGGCCCGGCACGATACCAGCAATGAAGAGGTAGCCGATGGATGCATCCGAGATTAGCGCGTAGATGACCAGCGGAATTGACGGAGGAATGATCGGGCCGATGACGGAGGTGACGGCTGTCAGCGCAGCGGCATAGCTCGCCGGGTACTTGCCATCCTTAGTCATGAGTTGCTGCATCATCTTGCCGGTGCCCGCGGCGTCGGCGATGGCCGAGCCGGACATGCCGGCGAAGATGATCGACTGCAGCACGTTGACTTGCGCCAGGCCGCCGCGAAAACGGCCGACGACGGCGTTGCAGAATTGCAGCAGCCGGTCGGTCATTGTTCCGGCGTTCATCAACTCCGCGGCGAGAATGAACATCGGTACGGCAAGCAGAATGTAGCTTGTGTAGAGCCCGTTGAGGAGCTGCTCGGCGGAGGTGCCCATGTCGAGCCCTGCAAGCCAGAGATAGAGGATCGACCCGGCGATCATCGAGTGACCGATCGGCAGGCCAAGCAAGGCCAGCGCTGTGATCGCAACGACTGACAGCGAAAAGGGACTCGCGAGATTCATACGCCGGAGCTCGCTTTCGTGGGGTCAAATTCCGCCGGTGCTTCGCCGCGGAGAGCACGCCACGCGAGCCATAGGTAGCGGGCGATCACGGCGACCACGAAGACGAGATAGATCGAGAACAGCCAGTCGAAGCGTATCTTGAGGTAGGCGGTGCTCTCGACCTTCATGAAGGTCACGTAGTCGAAGACGGCCGGAAAGGACCAGCCATAGAGCGCGACGAGAGCGATTGCGAAGGCAAGCGTCATTACCCGCCTTATGTCCGGACCGACTGTGGCGTAGAGGAGATCAAAACGGATTTCCTCTTCTTCACGAACGACGAACGCTGCGCCGAACAGCACAACCCAGATCCAGAGCACGACGGTGAGCTCGTTGCTCCAGCCCGTCGGCCAGTTGAGAAGATAGCGAAAAACAACCTGCAGCAGAAACGCGGCGAACATGGCGCCGATTGCGATGGCGATGGCGTTCTCGGCGCGCCGGTAGAGCCAGCCGCCGACCTTTCTCAATCCCGGGTTCATGATGCCTCCCTGGCAGGCGTCTGGCTAAACGAGTTTGGGCCAGCCGGTCACAAGCGGACCGGCTGGCGAGTTTTGTCGCGTCAAAGCGCGTTGATCTTGTCGACCATCCCGGCCGGCCATTCCTTGGCCAGGTCGGAGGCAAGATATTGCTCCTGCACATGCTTGCGAAATGCTGCGACATCGGGCTCGTAAATCTTCAAACCCTTGCCCTTGAATGTTTCAACAAGTTCCTTCTCGCGCGTCAGGTGTTTCTCTGTCGAGAAGTCGATCGCCTTGTCCGCCGCGGCCTGGACTTTTGCCTGCTTCTCGGCCCCCATCTCATCCCACACCTTTTTCGAGATGCTGAGAAGGTCGAATCCGACAAGGTGCGAGGTAAGTACGATCTGCGACATGACCTCGTAGAATTTCATGTTCTCCACGTTGGGCAGAGGGTTGTCCTGCCCGTCGATCGCGCCTGTCTGCAGGCCGGTATAGACCTCGGCGTATGCCATTGGCGTAGGGTTCGCGCCGAGCGCCTGGCCGAGGAATTGCCAGGCGTCGCCACCCGGCATGCGCAGCTTGATGCCGGCCATGTCGGCGGGAGTCTTGATTTCCTTGTCTGGCTTCAGGCCGACCTGGCGCAGGCCGAAATAGGTGGGACCAAGCACCCTCACGCCGAGCTGGTCCTCGGTCATCTTCTTCAGCTCCGCACCGGCATCGCTGGCAAAGAAGGCCTTCACGTGCGCGGCGTCACGGAACAAGTAACCGGCGGTGACGATAGACCACGCCGGAATCTGCTTGGAGATGTCCTGCGGGGCAACGTTGCCCATCTCAAGATTGCCGCGCTGGATGGCGACAAGTTCGGTGCCCTGCTTGAACAGGTTGCCGCCGTAATAACCCTCGAAGGCAAAGTCGTCCTTGATGGCGTCGGCGAACATTTTCATCATCTCGGCCCGGATGTCCTGTTCCGAGAACACGGCCGAGAAACGCAGCTTCGGTTTGTCCTGCGCGAAGGCGGGAACGGCGGTCCCGGCGGCGAGTGCGCCGACGGCGACCATAAACAGGCGTCGGTTCATTTCAGCTTTCATGTCGATTTCCTCCCTATGGTCTTCATATGGTTATAGGCGTCATTGCCTTCATGCGGCGGCCTCGAAATGATCTGCCATGGCGCGGCGGTCGGCCTTGCACCCGGTGAAGAGTTCGAACGCGCGGACGGCCTGATAGATCGCCATGCCGATGCCCGGCAGCGTTCTGCAGCCGATCGTACGGGCCGCGACCAACAACTCTGTTTCGGTCGGAAAGTAGATTATGTCGGCGACCCATTTTTCGGCTGTCAGAAGAGCCGTGTCGAACGGTGTTCCGGGGTATTTCGCCATGCCCACCGGGGTCGTGTTGACGATGCCGTTTGCCATGCGCACGGCTGCGGCCGGGTCCGGCCACGTCTCGACGCGACCGCCGAACAAGGCGCCCATGCGCGACGCAAGATCCGAGGCGCGACTGGGTTGGCTGTCGAGGACGAACAGCCGGCCAACGCCCATTTCCATCAGCGCGTTTGCGACTGCGGCGCCCGCTCCGCCGGCGCCAAACATCGCGACACTGCCCATCGATGCGCCTGTCATCGCTTCGCGAAAACTCTCCGCGAAACCCCAGCTGTCGGTGTTGTGGCCTTCCTTGCGTCCGCCAGCGAAGACGACCGTATTTACCGCGCCTATTGCGCGCGCTGCCGGCGACAGCGCATCCAGGACAGGCATAACAGCCTGTTTAAACGGATGAGTGACGTTGAGGCCGTGAAAGCCTGCAATTTCCGCCGCCACGATCAAGTCGCCGATCGCCGCGTCCGGAAATCCGAGCCGGTCGAAATCGAGCAAAAGGTACGAATAGCCGATGCCGAGGCGCCGGGCTTCACGCTCGTGCATGCCGGGAGTGCGCGAGGACTGAATGCCGCGTCCGACAAGGCCAATCACGACCTTTTCGCTGTCGCCGCTGGCGGCGCCCTTATGCTCGTCCGCAAGACGGCAAAGGAGATCGACAAGGCTGTCGTCCATCTCCGAAATTCCTCCCTGTGGCGGGCCGCCTCCCAGCCCAAATGCGGCAATTCCTGGATCGCCCTTGTGTTCACGCCAAACGCGCCGGTAAATGAGTCCGTCGCGATTTGCGAATGATGTACTAACTGGTTAGTTTAGTCAAATGCCGGCTGCGCCGGGGCGGGAACTCAAACTGCATGGCCGTTATCAAGAAAGAACGAAAGCCGAAGCCGGACGCGAGCACGACGCGTGTCCAGGACCCTGAGGGCACGCGCCGCAACATCCTGGAGATCGCCTCCAAGGAGTTTGCCCTGAACGGCTTGTCGGGCGCACGCATAGACGAGATTGCAGCGCGCACGCGCTTCAGCAAACGCATGATCTACTACTACTTCGGCGACAAGGAAGGCCTCTACCTGCGCGCGCTCGAGAACGCCTATCGCCAGGTGCGCGAGGGCGAGGCTCAACTTGATACCGAAGGTCTGCCCCCCGTGGCGGCACTGGCACGCCTAGTGGAGTTCACGTTCGACCACCATCACCGACACGAGGAATTCATCCGCATGGTGATGATCGAGAACATCCATCACGGCCAGTACCTCGAACAATCGGATGCGATCCGCGAACTGAACGTGACTGCGATCGACCATATCTCTCGCATCTATTCACGCGGTGTCGAAGAGGGGGTCTTCCGGCCGGGACTCGACGCGGTCGAACTCCATTGGCAGGTAAGCGCGCTGTGCTTCTTCAACGTTTCCAATCGCACCACCTTTTCGATGATCTTCGGACGCGACTTCGGCGCGCCGGCACAACTCGAGCGGCTCAAACGCAACAGCGTGGAGATGCTGTTGCGTTTTGTCGCGAAGGACGAAGCTCCCGCAGAACGCTGAGCGCGCCGAAACTTGCGGTGCTGCCAGCGTTGCCCTAATTATGTACGAACTGGTTCGTTCACAACAAACCAGGGAGGAGGCGCGTTTGAAGACTTCGATCGCGACGGTGTCGATCGCCGGTGATCTGGCGGAGAAATTCGCGGCAATTTCCGCCGCTGGCTTCGACGGTGTCGAAATCTTCGAGAACGATTTCCTCGCCTTTGACGGCTCGCCGCGCGACGTCGGCCGAATGGCTGGCGACGCAGGTCTGACCATAACGCTCTTCCAGCCGTTCAGGGACTTCGAGGGTTTGCCGGAGCCCCAGCGCAACCGCGCCTTTGATCGTGCCGAGCGCAAGTTCGACGTCATGCAGGAACTCGGCACCGACCTGATGCTGGTATGCTCGTCGGTGTCGCCAGTCTCGCTTGGCGGGATCGACCGGGCGGCCATGGATTTTCACGAGCTTGGCGAGCGCGCCGCCAAGCGCGGTCTGCGCGTCGGCTACGAGGCATTGGCCTGGGGGCGTCACGTCAACGATCATCGCGATGCGTGGGAAATCGTGCGCAGGACTGACCATCCGAACGTCGGGCTGGTTCTCGATTCCTTCCACACGCTGGCCCGCAGGATTGAACTCGGCTCCATCCGTTCGATACCCGCTGACAAGATCTTCATCGTCCAACTCGCCGACGCGCCGCTGATCGAAATGGACTTGCTCTATTGGAGCCGGCACTTCCGCAACATGCCAGGCGAAGGCGATCTGCCGGTGCGACAGTTCATGCAGGCGGTCGCGGCAACCGGTTATGACGGCTATCTGTCGCTCGAGATTTTCAACGACCAGTTCCGTGGCGGGTCGGCAAAGGCGATCTCCGTCGACGGACGGCGTTCGCTCGTATGGTTGATGGATCAGGTGCGGCGCGAAGAACCGGCACTTGACATGGCTATCCCGCCCATGCCCGACCGCATCGGGGTTGGAGGGGTCGAGTTCATCGAGTTCGCGGCCGATCGCCAGGACGCTGGACAGCTTGGATCGCTGTTGCGCATGCTCGGCTTTGTCGCGGCCGGTCGGCACGTCTCGAAGGACGTCACGCTCTACCGCCAGGGTGAGATCAATATTGTCATCAACACCGAGCGGCAGGGCTTTGCCCATTCTTCCTTTGTTGTCCATGGCACGTCGGCATACGCGATGGGCCTGAAGGTCGAGGACGCCGCCGCCACGGTCGCGCGCGCCGAGGCGCTGGGCGCGGAGATCTTTCACCAGCGGGTCGGGCCCGGCGAGTTGTCGATCCCGGCGATCCGCGGCGTCGGCGGCGGACTGATCTACTTCCTCGATGCCAAGACCGACTTGGCAAAGGTCTGGGACATAGAGTTCACGCCGGTCATGCCGGCAACTTCCGGCAATGGCGTCGGCCTCACCCGCATCGATCATGTCGGGCAGACCATGGCACAGGAGGAGATGCCGAGCTGGCTGCTGTTCTATGTCTCGATCTTCAGGACGGCCAAGACCCCCATGGTCGACATCGTCGATCCGGCCGGCCTCGTGCGTAGCCAGGTGATCGAAGGTCTGGACAAGCGCTTCCGCCTGACGCTGAACGGCGCCGAGAGTCACCGCACGCTGGCAGGCCATTTCATCGCCGAAACCTTTGGTTCCGGCGTCCAGCATCTGGCACTCGCAACGGATGACATCTTTGCGACGGCGGCGAAGCTGCAGGCCAACGGCTTCGAACCGCTTCAGATATCGATGAACTACTACGACGACGTAGAAGCGCGCTTCGGTTTGGATCCGGAGGTAGCCGATCGGTTACGCTCAGCCAACATCCTTTATGACCGCGACGACAACGGCGAGTTTTTCCAGCTCTATGCGCCGACATTCGGAGAGGGGTTCATTATCGAGTTTGTTGAACGGCGCGGCGCTTATGCAGGATATGGTGCGCCGAACGCACCATTCCGCATCGCCGCGCAAAAACGGCTGATGCGGCCCAAAGGAATGCCAAAGGTATGACGGGTATGAACTTTGCTCGCATTAATGGCGCGACGATCCACTACCGGCATCGTCCCACACCCGGCAGGCCAACGGTCGTCTTAACGAACTCGCTCGGCACGGATATGCGCATCTGGAACGAGGTCGAGCAAAGGCTCGCCGACGACTGTACGTTCGTTGCGTTTGACAAACGCGGACACGGCCTGAGTGAACTGGGTGGCGCGCCGCAAACAATCGAGACCCATGCGACGGACCTTGCAGGACTACTCGACCATCTTGGCGTAAAGCGCGCGGTGATCTGCGGGCTTTCGATCGGCGGCGTCATTGCGCAATGCCTTTACAAGACGCGGTCGGATTTGATCGAGGGGTTGATCCTTTGCGATACGGCAGCGAAAATCGGTACGGCCGAGATGTGGAACGGGCGCATCAACGCGGCCCTGTCGGAGGGCATCGCGAGCTTTGCCGACGACGTGATGCGAAAATGGTTCACACCGGATTTCCATAAGAATCGCGGCGAGGAACTGGCGGGATATAAAACGATGCTGACGCGCCAGGATCCGGCCGGCTACGCTGCTGCCTGCGCGGCTATCCGCGACGCCGATTTCACCGCGACGACCGCCGCGATCAAAGTGCCGACACTCTGCATTGTCGGCGATCAGGACGGATCGACGCCGCCTGAACTGGTGGAATCGCTGGCCCGCTCAATCCCCGCCGCACGGTTCGAAGTCATCACCGGTGCGGGCCATATCCCATGCGTCGAGCAGCCGGAAAGGCTCGCTGGGCTGATCCGTGGCTTCCTGAACGACATGCGAAGAGAGCGCAAATGAACAAGCCACAAGACGGCAACCGATACGTCGAAGGCATGGCGACGCGCCGTTCGGTGCTGGGTGACGCCCATGTCGACCGCGCAGAGGCGGCCAAGACCGAATTCGACATTCCTTTCCAGGAACTGATGACGGAGGCTGCATGGAGCCACGTCTGGTCGCGGCCGAGCATCACCAAGCGCGAGCGTTCCATGATCACCATCGCGCTGCTCGCCGCGCTGAAGCAGGACGAAGAGGTTGCGATGCATATCCGCGCCAGCGTCAATACCGGGGCGACGCGCGACGACATACGCGAGGCACTGCTCCATGTGGCAATCTATGCCGGGGTACCGGCGGCAAATCATGCGATGAAGATCGCCAGGAAGACGTTCGACGAAATGGACGCTCAGGCCGGCAAATCATGACCAACTCGCGCTTTCCCGCCAACCGCACGCCGGAAATCGGCACCTTCTTTCAGCGCGACCGCAACTGGCATCCGCCGGCCTTCACGCCAGCCTACAAGACTTCCGTGCTGCGCTCGCCGCAACGGCCGCTTCTTTCCCTCGACAACACCCTGTCGGAGCTTACGGGGCCGGTCTTCGGCCACAATATTCTCGGTGAACTGGACAATGACCTCATACACAATTTTGCCGGGCCGGGCGAAAGCGCGATCGGGCCGCGCATCCTCGTCTATGGCCGCGTACTCGACGAGCGCGGCATCGGCGTCGCCGGTGCGCTGCTGGAGGTATGGCAGGCCAACGCCGGCGGACGCTATCGACACAAGAAGGAGACTTATCTCGCGCCACTCGATCCGAACTTCGGCGGCTGCGGCCGCACCATCACCGGCAAGGATGGCTCCTATTGTTTCCGCACGATCCAGCCGGGGCCATATCCCTGGCCCAACGGACCCAACGACTGGCGTCCAGCTCACATCCATTTCTCGATTTTCGGGCACGGCTTCGCGCAGCGCTTGATCACCCAGATGTATTTCGAGGGCGACCCGATGATCTGGAGGTGCCCGATCGTGCGGACCATCAACGACCGCCGCGCTATTGAAGGCCTCACCGCCGCGCTCGATATGGAGGCAACGATACCGATGGATGCGCGGGCATACAAATTCGACATTGTACTGCGCGGCCGCCGCTCGACGCTGTTCGAAAACCGCATCGAGGGCAACTGATGGTCCAGGCTCTCGGTCGGCTGAAGGAAAGCGCCTCGCAGACCGCGGGACCCTACGTCCATATAGGGCTGACGCCCAACTTTGCCGGTATTTCGGGCGTCTATGAACGCGACCTTGGCACCGCGATGGTCAACGACAAGACGAGGGGCGAACGCATCAGGGTCAACATCCGGGTGATCGACGGCGCCGGCTCGCCGCTGAAGGACGCGCTTGTGGAGATCTGGCAGGCGGACGCTGCCGGCATCTACAATTCGCCCTCGGATCTGCGCGGCTCCGCCGACCCCAATTTTACCGGCTGGGGCCGGCTGCCCACCGACATGACGACGGGCGAATGCATGTTCGAGACCATCAAACCCGGCCGTGTGCCTTTTTTCGACGGCCGCAAGATGGCGCCGCATTTAACGGTCTGGATCGTCGCGCGTGGAATCAACATTGGCCTTCACACCCGCATGTATTTCAGCGACGAGGAAACCGCCAACGCCGAGGATCCCGTCCTGATGCGCATTGAGCAAAGAGAGCGGGTGTCAACGCTGGTCGCGCCGCGCGATGGCGACATCTATAAGTTCGACATTCATCTCCAGGGCATCAACGAGACGGTCTTCTTCGACATATGATCGCAGCATTCGACAATCCCCTCCTGTCCGGGCTTCTCGGCGATGAGAAGATGGCGACGCTGCTCGGCGTTGAGGCCGAACTTGCGACGATGCTGCAATTCGAGAAAGCGCTCGCCGACGCAGAAGCTGCGCTCGGCATCGTCCCGGCGGCTGCAGCAAGCGCAATCGGACGTGTCCTCGACAACTTCCGGCCGGAAATCCAGGCCCTGAGGGACGCGACGGCGCGCGACGGCGTCATGGTGCCGGAGCTCGTGCGGCAGATCAGGCATGCTGTGGGAGAGCCGCATTCGGAGCATGTGCATTTCGGTGCGACTAGCCAGGACGTGATCGACACGGCCATGATCCTGAGAATTCGCGCCTGTATCGACCTGTTGGAAGAACGGCTTTCGGCTCTGGTGGTCGCCTTCGCCGATCTCGGCCATCGGTTTGGCAATCGCCCGCTGATGGCCCGAACCCGAATGCAGGCAGCGATTCCGATTTCCGTAGCCGACCGCGTCACAAGCTGGCGCGAACCGCTGGTGCGCCACCACGAGCGGCTTCAATCGGTGCGAGGATCGGTTCTCGTCATCCAGTTCGGCGGCGCCGTCGGGACACTCGAGAAGTTCGCAGACAAGGGCGCCGCCATCCGTGCCGCGCTGGCCCGGCGGCTAAGCCTCGGCGACGCGTCGCAATGGCACAGCCAGCGCGACCGCATCGCTGAGCTGGCCAACTGGCTGTCGCTTGTGACGGGCGGCCTCGGCAAGTTCGGGCAGGACATTGCGCTGATGGCGCAGGCAGGCGACGAGCTCCAACGGGCGGGCGGCGGTTCATCATCCGCCATGGCGCACAAGCGCAATCCCATTGACGCCGAGATGCTGGTGACGCTTGCCCGCTACAACGCAGTTCAATTGTCGGGAATGCATCATGCGCTGATCCATGAGCAAGAGCGCTCTGGTGCAGCCTGGACGCTGGAATGGTTGATCTTGCCGCAGATGCTCATGGCGGCTGGAGTATCGACCTGTGTCGCGGACAGGCTGGTCCGAACCATAGCGGCAATCGGAGGCAAGGTTGACTGATCCCACTAGAGCGGGATGCGTTCAAATTGAACTAGGCATCCCCTCTATCTATTTGTTTTAGCCGCATTTTCTGCGACGCCAAGTGATTCCACTTGGCTGCAAAATGCTCTAGGCGGCTCACGCGTGGATCTTGCGATTTAGCCGTCTCCGCTGCCACTTAGTCAGTAAGATCAAGCGGTCACCTGAGCTACCATCAGCCACACTGAGCGCTCTCGCAGGCATCGAGTGGGTTGGCAATGGCCGTGCCCTGGTTTGCCGACAATTGTGCGGCCACACCCATGGCGACGGCTTTCCAGCCATCGTCCAACGTCACCTCAACCTGCCCTTCGCCTCGCAGGGCGGCGCAGAACCGCTGATGCTGATAGAAAGTCGAGCCGTTGTGATCGCCGGCCGTCAACAATTGCAGGTCGACCGGGATCTCGACGGTGTACGGTCCCTGCGGAAAGCGCGGGCTGACGATCAACTGCGGCGTCGGCGCCGCGCCGAGATGAGCTGGCCAGAAGCGGCCGGGACCCGGCACCAGGCATTCGACTTTACCTCGCGCACCGACGGCGCTGATCTCCTCCTGATAGCGGCTGCCCTCTGCATACATGCACAGTTCCAGCATGGCGCGCGCGCCGCTGGCGAAATCGACCAGCACGTAGCCGCAATCCCAGATATCGGGTGTCTCGCCATCATAACGCTCGTCGAGATGGTTCACTTCCTGTCCGGCCGACGCCATGATCCTCACCGGTTCCGATTTCAGGATCAGCCGCATGAGATCGAAGAAATGGCAGCATTTTTCGACGAACGTGCCTCCCGATCGACGGTTGAAGCGGTTCCAGTGGGCCACCTTGTCCAGGAACGGATAGCGATGTTCGCGGATTGTCAGCATCCGGATGCCGCCGGTGGCGTTCTGCGCCTGCTCGATGAATCGAGCGACCGGTGGCATATAGCGGTATTCCATCGCGACCCAGACTGGTGCGGCATAGGTCGCGGCGAACGCCTTCACCGCGGCTGCGTCGACCGGATCGGTGAAAAGCGGCTTCTCGACCAGGATGGGCAGCGCACGGATAGCAGCGATTTCCTTGAGCTGCGCGAAGTGCACATAGTTCGGACTGGCGATGAGCAGACAGTCGACGCGCGGATCGGCCGCCACCTCCGCGACCGAGCCGGCGATCGACGCTTGCGGGGTGAGGACTGCCGCGCGTGCGCGCATCATCGCGTCGGGCTCGAAGATCGCCGCGACGCCGACATCGGGCAGCAGCGCGATATTGCGAAGATGCTCCTGCCCCATCATGCCGCAGCCGATGATGCCGTAGGAAATGTGCTTCGCCATATCAGTTCCCTATCGCAGCCGCGCGACATAGCGCGCGACGCCATGATCAAACCAGGTCCTGGAAAACTCCGCGCTGGCGCCGTCCTGCATCCAGCCGGTACGCTCGATGAAGCCGGCGGCGGCGCCCGGCGCGAGGCCGAACTCAGGCAGCGCCCATCCCGGCACCTGGCCGACCCCGACGCGGTCCTCTGCACGTAAGATCCAGATGCCGAGCGCCTTGCGGTAGTAGAGATAGAGCGAATCCGACAGTTCTTCGATAGCAACCGTCTCCGCACGGGAACCGTCGAGCCAGATCTCCTCCAGCGCCGCCGGCTTGCCGCCGAGGCTCCGCAGCCGCCTTATTCTATGGGCCTCGCTGCTCGACCCGAACACCGGCAGGTCCATCGGTTTCGCCAGCCGATCGACTGACAGAACGCGCGCCGTCGGCAGCCCGCCTCCCTCCAGGAGTTCCAGCCGGAACATGGAATAGACACTGGCCACGTCTGGTTGCGACCGCACATAGTTGCCGGAACCCTGGATGCGACTGAGCAAGCCCTTGCGCTCGAGATCGCCGAGCGCCTTGCGCAATGTACCGACCGCTATTCCGAGGCTTGCCGCCATGTCGCGCTCCGGCGGAAGCTTCTCGCCCTCGATCATCCTCCCGGCCGCGATCTCGCGGATCAGCATTTCGCTGACCTTTTGATGCATCGGAAGCGCGTAGGCGTTTCTGGACGTGGTCACATTGCCTCCAACCCGAAATTGATACACTATTGATCTACACAAACACGAATGATATGCAACAGGGAAATCCAGTCTCTGACAACGAGGGAGTGCCGACATTGACGGTCGTTCCAGTGACGTCCGCAGATCTCGATGCTGCTGAAGTGTCGTGGTTTTCCGCTTTGTGCTCCGATGATTTCCGCTATCTCGGCGTACCGGATGGTACGCTGCGGTCGAGTTGGGAGCACTGCTCCGATATCGTCAAGACAGCTGAAGGACTGGGCTTTCGCAATATCCTGTGTCCCTCGTCCTATCAGGTTGGCCAGGATACTCTGTCCTTCGTGGCGGGCTGCGCTCCGATAACCCATTCGATCAACCTTCTCGCGGCGGTGCGTTGCGGCGAAATGCAACCGATCATGCTGGCGCGCACGCTCGCAACGCTCGACCACATGCTGAAGGGCAGATTGACTGTAAACGTCATCTCTTCCGACTTTCCCGGCGAATTGGCCGACAGCCGCTTCCGCTATCAGCGTTCGCGCGAGGTCATCGAGATCCTGCGTCAGGCCTGGACGCGCGACGAAATCAACCATCAGGGCGAAGTCTACCAATTCAAGAAAGTAACCGCCGACCCCGCAAAGCCCTACCAACGGAATGGCGGGCCGCTACTCTATTTCGGCGGTTATTCGCCCGACGCGCTCGAACTCTGCGGCGCACAGTGTGACGTGTATCTGATGTGGCCGGAGGCGAAGGACGTGTTGGCGCACCGCATGCGTGATGTTCACGAGCGTGCAGCCGCCCATGGCCGCACATTGGATTATGGCCTGCGCGTCCACGTGATTGTGCGCGACACCGAAGCCGAAGCCCGCGACTATGCCGAGGAGTTGGTTTCGAAACTCGACGACGAGCAGGGCAGAGTTATCCGCGCCCGCGCACTGGACGCGACATCCCTGGGCGTCGCGCACCAGGCAAAGAACCGCGCCGGCGCCGACGCACACGGCTATGTCGAGCGGCATCTGTGGACCGGCGTTGGCCGCGCACGCTCTGGTTGCGGCGCCGCGATCGTCGGCTCGACCGACCAAGTCATGGGCGAGATCGAGGAATACCGGAAAATGGGCATCCGCGCCTTCATCTTCTCCGGCTATCCGCATCTCGACGAGGCCTTGTCCTTCGGCAAGCGCGTGCTGCCGAACATCAACACCTGCTCGCTGCCGCATGCCTATGGCCGGGTGCCGGAAATCACCCCGGCGACGCCGCTCGGAACCGGGGAGCGGCGATGATGATGCTGCGAATGCGCCTCAACGAGATTGAAGCTTCCACCGCAGCCCTTGGCCAGGAGGGCGCCTGATGTACCACTTCCTCAACCCCGAGCAGCAACCGATGAAAAGCTTCGTGCCCGGCCCCGACCGCAAGCGCGAGTTCCGCGACGCGCTCGGCCGGTTTGCGACTGGTATCACCGTCGTCACCACGATGACGCCTGATGGTCCCGTCGGCATCACCGCGAACAGCTTTGCATCGGTGTCCCTCGACCCGCCGATCGTGCTCTGGTCGATCGGCCGGCATTCGAGGCGCTTTGCCGCCTTCGCAGGTTGCGAGCATTTCGCGGTTCATGTCTTGGGCGCGGAGCAGATGGAGCTGAGCCAGCGCTTTGCTCGCGTCGGTCAAGCCTTCGACGGCCTCCCGCACGACCTGAACGATGCCGGCGTGCCGCTGCTGGGTGGCTGCCTGTCGCGGTTCGAATGCGTGCGGATCTCCGGGCATGAGGGCGGCGACCATTTGATCGTCGTTGCCCGCGTAACCGGCGCGACCTTGCGAGACGGCGAGCCCCTGCTTTTCTTCGGCGGAGGTTACGGACGCTTCGAGGACGGTTCGAACGTGACCCCATCGATGTAGCGATGGCCTGGTCCGGACAGCGGTGTGAACCATACAACTCAGGCGCGAACCGGGCCGGTCGACTGGCGTTGGACGATATGGCAGGCGAATTCGATACGGCGCGGCGGCAGGTCCCCGCCGAGATCGGCGAGCAGGAGGTCGAGCGACGCCGCGCCAATCTCGCGCATCGGGATATGCATGGTCGTGAGGGGCGGGTTTTGGAAAGCCGCCTGCGGAAGGTCATCCATGCCCATGACCGACACGTCGGCAGGCACCTCGTAACCCGACTTGCGGATCGCCATCATCGCGCCGATAGCGAGGCTGTCGCCCGCGGCGAGCACAGCTGTGAAGTCGAGGCCACGAGCCTCAATGCGCCGCGCGATCGCTTCCGCCGCAAGGTCCGGCAGCCAGTCCGTCACCTCCACAGCCAGGTCGCCGGCCGCCAGGCCGCGCTCTCGCAGTGCGTCCTGCCAGCCCTCGAAGCGACGCTCGATCGTGCGCCGCCCGCGCCGCATCAGGAACAGGATGCGCCGGTGGCCGAGGTCGAGCAGGTGCTGCGTCGCGAGATGCGCCGCGGAGCGGTTGCATGGCGTCAGGCTCGAATGGTGCATCGCCGGGTCGTCGCCGTTTATGAGCACGATCGGCTTGCCGAAACCGCCGGTCAGCGTCAGCACCGCCTCGTCGTCAAGCGTCAGAAACAGGCAGCCGACGACGCTCTTGTCTTGCCTGGCCTCATTGAGCAGAGCGATCTGCTCACCGGCGTCGGCGATGGAGCGCGACACCAGCTCGACGCCGAGAGTTCGTGCACGCTCGTTCAGTCCGTCGAGGACATAGAAGGTGAACTGGTTGCGGACATAGTCGATCCTGGCAGCGTTGCTTGCGGCGAGGAAGACCTTGCGGCCGGCGATCGAAGTCGCGACCGTGTAGTTCAGCTTCTTGGCGGTTTCGATGATCATCGACCGAAGGTCGCCGCGCACGCCCTTGCCGCCGGCAAGCGCCCGCGACGCCGTGCTGACGGAAACGCCACAGCGCGCGGCGATGTCTTCGAGCCGCACGCGCCGGCTGAGCGTGCCGCGCTTCCCGCTTTCGACCTTCACGACCATCGGCTGTTTCCTCGCCAGACCTTCATGCTGCAAAAAAATTTCAGATTGCGCAACAAAAATGCCTGTGGCACCCATTTGCCCGGCATCGCGCAAAACCTGGGAGGAGTAGTGGCGTCGTCAACGAGAGATATGCGCTCAAAGCTCGACCTGCTCGTGCGCGGCATGACGGGCCTGCGCCATGACGGCCGTTTCGACGAGCCCAACCTCGACGGCACGGCCGGCGACTACATCAGCTTCGATTCCTGGGAATGGCCGCAGGGTGTGGGGCTCTACGGCCTCGTTTGCCTCTGGCGGCACAATCGCGACCCGAAGCTTCTGAAGACAATCGAAGACTGGTACGGGCGCCATTTAAGGGCGGGCCTGCCGCCGATGAACATCAACACCACCGCTCCGATGATGGCGCTGGCATTGCTCTGGGGCGAGACACGCGATCCGCGCTGGGAAACGCCTCTCGGCCAATGGGCCGAAAGGCTGCTTCGCGACATGCCCCGCACGCCCGAGGGCGGGTTCCAGCACAATGTCTCAGACAAGATCAACGACGACGAATTGTGGGACGACACGTTGTTCATGGCTGGCCTGTTCCTCGCTTTCCACGGACGCGCGGCCGGCCGGCAATCTTGCATCGACGAGGCTGTTCGCCAGTTCCTCGTCCATGCTCGCTATCTCGCCGACACGAAAACGGGCTTGTGGTTCCATGGCTGGACATTTGCCGGCCGACATAATTTTGCCCGCGCTCTCTGGGCCCGCGGCAACGCCTGGATCACAGTCGGCATCCTCGACCTGATCGAAAATGGCGGTATCGGCAAGCCGGTCGAAGCCTATCTGCTCGGCGTACTGGAAGCGCAGATCGAAGCGCTGCTGCGCCTGCAGGCGCCATCGGGAGCATGGCACACTTTGCTCGATGACCCGACGTCCTATGAGGAGATGTCGGCCACCGCCGGCATCGGCTATGGTCTCATGAAAGCTGCGCGCATAGGCTTCGGGCCCAAGGCGTGCGGTCCGGCGGGCCGGCGCGCACTCGACGCGGTGCTGGCCAGCATCGACGAAAACGGCGTGCTCGGAAACGTTTCCTATGGCACCCGCATGGGCCATGATCTCCAGTTCTACCGCGACATCCCGATCCAGCCAACCGGCTACGGCCAGGCCCTGGCGATCCTCTGCCTCACAGAGGGGATG
Source organism: Mesorhizobium sp. WSM4849 (assembly GCF_055811385.1). NCBI lineage: Bacteria > Pseudomonadati > Pseudomonadota > Alphaproteobacteria > Hyphomicrobiales > Phyllobacteriaceae > Mesorhizobium > Mesorhizobium sp. WSM4849. The sequence goes on along the minus strand of NZ_JBVVPW010000010.1, from coordinate 63,372 downwards.
ATCCATGCCGAAGCTGCCGAGGCGGCGGCATGACGATGCGCGTTCTCTTCGGCGCCGGTCCGGGCGATATCAACGGCTACGGGACGGAGCGGCTACGCGCCGAGTTTCTGGTGGAGCGGCTGTTCGAGCCCGGCCGCATCGCCTTCGCTTACACCCATGTCGACCGCATGATCGTCGGCGGCGCGTGCCCAACCGGAGAGCCGCTGAGTTTCGGCGATGGCGCGGACGTCGGCACGCCTCATCTGTTCACCGCGCGCGAGATGGGCATCGCCAATCTCGGCGGCGCAGGAACGGTGAGCATCGACCAGCAGCGCTTCGCACTCGCCAACCGCGATGTGCTCTATGTCGGGCGCGGCGCTAAACAAGTGACGCTCGAAAGCGACAGCGCCGCGCACCCCGCCTGTTTCTATATGAACTCGGTTCCGGCCGGCGTAGACATCAAGCATCGGCTGATCACGAAATCCGAGGCGAAGCCGCTTGAACTCGGCGAGGAGCGACGCGCCAACAAGCGCACACTGCGCATGTACATTCATCCGGAAGTCGCGCCTTCCTGTCTGCTGCTGATGGGCATCACGGATCTCGCTCCGGGCAGCGTCTGGAACACCATGCCCCCTCACCTGCATGAGCGGCGCATGGAAGCCTATCTCTATTTCGATCTCGCGGCGGAAGATCGGGTGGTCCATCTGATGGGACGGCCGGACAATACCCGCCATCTGATCGTGGCCAATGGCGACTGTGTCATCTCGCCGGCCTGGTCGATCCATATGGGCAGCGGAACCGGCCCCTACGCCTTCGTCTGGGGCATGACGGGCGAGAACCAGGCCTATAACGACGTGTCGCCCGTGCCTGTTGAGACGCTGCGATGAACACCGTGGAACCGATCACGCACGATCTTACGCTGCGCCGGCCGCTCGCATTCGGCGGCCCGGTCGTTTACTGGCTCGTCGGCACGACGTCTGAGCAGCGCTACGATGTTGCAGATCAGCCGATGCAAGGGGAGATGGATCCCTTCTTCTTCCTGACCAAGCACAAGAATTTCATCCCGCACGAATATCCCTGCCGAACCGAGTTTGCCGCCGAACGCCGCGGGAAACGGCCTAAGCCGCAGGGAGTGTTCGAGCCGGACCGCGTTTGGCTTCCGTTCGGCTCGCCGCGCGTCGACCTGTCGGGCTTCTGGTTCCGCCCGACCGTGATCGCCACCTGGGCAAATACCGTGCTCGACGCAGGCTCGGACGGCCGGGCGCGGCTGCGGCTGCGCACCTGCGGCGGCGCCGTTTTGTTCGTCAACGGGATAGAAGCCGGCTGGATGGCGCCCTACGGGCGCAATCTCGAGGCTTCTCAGGATTTCGAGGTCGATCTCGTCGCCGGCGCCAACGAGATCAGCATCTGGTTCGATGATCTCGCCGAGCGTGACGCACGCTACTTCTTCCAACTCGACTATCTGTCGGGCCCAACTGCCGAACAGGTCTTGCCTACGACCGTCAAAGGCGACGTCGCAGCGGCCATGGAAGCCGCTCTCGACGCGATGCATTTCGAGCGTCCATTTTATTCCGGCGGCGAAGTGGCGCTGGTGACGGATGTCGCGCTGCCGGTTGCGGTGGATGTAGCGATCGTGATCGAGGGCGACTTCATGTCGATCGAGGCGCCCGTGATCTACCGCCGCCGCATCGAAGCAGGGGCAAGACGCATCGCTATTGCCGCCACGGAAGACCTTCCCGCCGACTTCCGGCATTTTGCCGTATCCCTCTCATCTTCAGGCTTTGTTGCCCAGCGGGTCTTCGGCGTGGAGATCTGTCATGCGGCGCGTCAGGGCCGCGCCCCTGCGATCCTTGCCGACAGGATCGGCGAAGCCCTGGAACAGGTCTCCAATTTCGCAGAGGCCGATACCGTGCGGGCGCTGGCGCGACTGGCGACCGGCCGCGGCGGCGCCGAAACCGACGCCATCATTGCTGCTGCACTGCCGGCGATCGAAGATTGCCACGACTGCGCCGATTTCATCCTGGTTCCACTGCTCTGGTGCCGTCGTGCCTATGGCGACTCGATCGCGGTCGATCTCCGTCACCGCATTGACGAGGCGATCCTCAATTACCGCTATTGGATGGATGAGCCGGGTAACGACGTGCAGTGGTACTTCTCCGAAAACCACGCGCTTCTGTTTCACACCGCGGCTTATCTCGGCGGCCATCTCTTGCCCGAAGCCCGCTTTGTCCGCTCGGGGCGCACCGGCGCGGAGCAGTCGACCGTGGGCCTTGCGCGCGTGCGCGCTTGGCTCGATCATTTCGAGGAATGGGAAATGGCGGAATTCAACTCCGCCCCTTATTTCCCGATCGATCTCAAGGGGTTGACGATCCTATACGCGCTTGGGCCAGATGCCGACGTCCGCCGGCGCGCCGGGGCTGCGATCAACCGCCTGCTCGAGATCGTCGCCCGCTCCGCTCAGCAGGGCATGCTTACCGGCGCGCAGGGACGCTCCTACGAACACACGCTGCGCGCCGCCCGTTCGCTAGAACTTTCCGGCATTGCACGCATGCTGTGGGGCAAAGGTTTCTACGGCATGCGCTTCCATGCCCTGCCGCAGCTTGCGCTCTGCCTGCGCGACCATGGGCTCCACGTCCCGCAAGAGCTGACCGGCATCGCTTGCATGGCCGGCGACGACGCGCAGGAATGGTGCTTCGCGCAGGGCCAGAACCGAATCGCCAAGCTCTACCACTACAAGACCCGCGATTTCGCCATGGGAAGCGCAGCAGCCTATCGCTGGAACGAATGGGGGTATCAGGAAACGGTGCTGCACCTGCGCCTCGGCGGCAATCCCGACGCGCAGATATGGATCAACCATCCGGGCGAGACAATTCATTCGGGCTATGGCCGGCCGTCCTACTGGGGCGGCTCCGGATCTCTGCCGCGCGTGCATCAATACCGCGACCTGGCAGTTGTGCTGTTCAGCTGCGCTGCCGAGCAACCCGATTTTACCCATGCCTGGTTCCCACAGAGCGCGTTCGATGAAGCGTGGGTCAAGGAAAATTTGGCTTCGGCGCGCGGCGGCGATGGGCTCGCGATGCTGAAGGCCGACAGCGCCTTCGAGCTGGTCGGTCGCGGGCCGACAGCTGGAAACGAGTTGCGCGTGCCGGGCCATCAAGCCGCATGGATCATCCGCTTGGGCCGGCGCCGGCAATACGGGTCGCTGGAGGAATTCGAGGCGCGGTTTTGTCAGCTCGCGCTCGGCCATGGAAAAAACGACCTTCTGCATGTCAATGACCCGGAATACGGCGACGTGCTGTTCCATCCGGATGGCCGCATAGAGGCTGAGAACCGTGTCATCGATCCGGCCGACTGGCAGGTCACGGGCGAAGCCACGTTCTTCACAGCCGACGCCATCGCAACCAGGTGAGGATCGGATCAAAAGGAGCAGGACAAGCAGCTCGGACAGCGACAATCAAGCGGTGGAAACCGCAAAAGCGGAGGAGTGAACCATGAGAATGAATTCGATAATCCTGGGCCTTTCGGCGGGCCTTCTGTCGTCGACCGCGTTCGCAGGCGACGTTCGCGTGATGTGGTACTCGGATGGCGTCGAGGGCGAGGTTATACAGGACCTGCTCAACCGCTTCATGAAAGACAATCCGGACATCAACGTCATTCTCGACAACGTCGCCTACAAGGTTGTCCAGGAACAGCTTCCGGTCGAACTCGAGGCAGGACGGGGTCCCGATATCGCCCGCGTCACCAATATCAAGGAACTCGCCGATCATTGGCTCGACCTGACGCCTGTGGTTGCCGATCCAGCATACTGGCAGACGAATTTCGGCGACCAGTTCGACTGGATGCGCCCTGACGGTTCCAAGGTCATTCCGGGCTTCATGACCCAGATCACGCTGACCGGCGGCTTCGTCAACAAGACGCTTTTCGAACAGGCCGGCGTGCCGATCCCGGCCGACACCGCAACCTGGGACGAATGGATCGACGCCGCCGGCAAGGTGCAGCAGAGCCAGCAGCTCAACGCTGCCTTTGCCATCGACCGCAGCGGCCATCGTATCTCGGCGCCGAACATCTCTTATGGCGCCAACTACATCGGCGGCGATCGACTGCCGGCGCCGATCGATGCCGGCACAAAAGCTTTCGCCGAAAAGCTGGTCAATTGGGTTGCCGACGGCCGCATGAACAAGGAGATCTGGGTGTCGGCGTCGGGCACCACCTATCGCGCCGGGGCCGACGACTTCATCAATGGGCAGATTGCCTACTACTATTCGGGCAGCTGGCAGGTCGCCAACCTCGCCAGCAAGATCGGCAAGAACTTCGACTGGGTGGCGACGGGCTCGCCGTGCGGCACCGCCGCCTGCACCGGCATGCCGGGCGGCGCCGCGCTGGTCGCCGTCAAATACACGAAGAACGCCGCTGAAGTCGGCAAGGTGATGGACTTCCTGGGACGCGAGGACATCATGCGCGAATTCACCGAGCGCACCCTGTTCTTGCCCGCACACAAGGGCGTTCTCGCCGGCAAGATCGATTACAAGACCGATGACGAGAACGTCAAGGCGTCGCTCGAAGCCTTCCTGAAGGCGTCGGGCAAGATCGCGCCGAATGCCGCCGCCCTGCCGGCATGGAAATGGGGAACTCCGGTTTATGGCGCGCTGGTGACCCGCATCAGTCAGGTCATGGCCGGCGAGATGAAGCTCGACGAGGCTTTCGTCCGCATCGACGAGGACATCAAGGCAAAGGTGGCCGAGGCATCGAAGTAGCGTCGCGGCAGTGTCATGGGAGACGTCCGAAACGGCATAGCAACCCGCGCCGGCGCCATGATCCTGGCGCCGGTCGGCTGGCTTGCGAATGTTTTCGATGCGCCACTGCGCATGTTGCAACGGCGCACGGGCAGCAATGGCATGGCCGTGTTCTTCCTGGCGCCGAACATGCTGGTGTTCGGCATTTTCGTGCTGTTTCCGCTGGTCATCAACATCCTCTATTCGATGACCGGTGGCGGGGCGCTGTTCCTCGGCGACCGCACCTTCGTCGGCGCCGATCAGTATGGGCGGCTGTTCAGTTGCGGCAGCTATCTCGATCCGAAGAGCTGCACCGAGGACCTGTTCTGGATCGCGGTTTGGAACACCCTGACCTTCGTTGTGCTGCAAGTGGCGATGATGGTCGCCGTGGCGCTTGTCACCGCACTCGTGCTCAACCGTGAGTTGCGTGCGCGCGGTTTCTGGCGCGCCGTGTTCTTCTTCCCTGTGCTTTTGTCGCCGGTCGTGGTCGGTCTCATCTGGCGCTGGATCCTGCAGCGGCAGGGGCTGCTCAACCTGATGGTGTTCGAGGCGGGCGGAACCCCGGTCAACTGGCTGGTGGAGCGCAACTGGGCCTTCGCGGCCACGATCATGGTGTCGGTATGGGCCCATGTTGGCTTCTATGCGCTGATCCTTCTCGCCGGCCTTCAGGCCATTCCGAAAGACCTCTATGAGGCCGCCGAGATGGACGGCACCCGGCCCATGCGCGTCTTCTGGCGCATAACGCTGCCCTTGCTGGCGCCCAACCTCCTGGTCGTGCTGGTGCTGACGCTCATCCGCGCCGTGCAGATATTCGACGAAGTCTATGTGCTGACCGGCGGCGGTCCCGGGACCAGCACGCTGTTCCTCACGCAGTACATCTACGAGGTCGGCTTCGCCTCGCTGCTGCGCAATCCGGGGCTCGCCTCCGCGGCCTCGATTCTCATGGGAGCGGTGCTGGTCGTGCTGACCTTGATCCAGCTGGGCATCGCAAGGCGCAACGAGCAGCGGGGCAAAGCGCGATGAGCAGGATTGCGGAATTCCTGTTTCGCCGGCGCGGCGGCGCCGGCTGGCACTGGACGGACGTCTTCACCTGGTTCTGGCTGGTCGGCGGGCTGCTTGTCATGTTCGGCCCGGCGCTCTGGCTGGTCAACTCCTCGTTCAAGACGCCTGCCGCGCTGGCGGAGTTCCCCCCGACTGTTTTGCCCTATGTCACCGCCGAAGCGATCGTGGAAGGGTATCAGGAGCCGCTGGAGCTCTTCGAAGTGCGCAATGACGACGGCAGCGTGCGCGTGCTCGCCGAAGTGCGCCGCCTCGGCACCGTCGCGCAGATGGTCGATCCCGCCAACCCGGGCGAGATCATACGCGTCAACATCCGCAACCGTACGCCCAAGCGCAGCATCGCCTTCGCGCTCGACAATTATGTCCAGCCTTTCCTCGCCTTTGACTTCTTCCTCTATCTGCGCAACTCGGTCTTCGTCACCGTGGTCGCCACCCTGATTACGCTCCTGACCAATTCGATGGCTGCGTTCGCACTGTCGAAGTACAATTTTCGGGGACGCTCGGCTGTGATGATGCTCATCGTCGCGACGCTGATGGTACCGCTCTCCGTCATTCTGGTGCCGCTCTATTCGGTCATCTCGGCAATGGGACTGTTCAATTCGCTATGGGGCGTGATCCTGCCCACAGTGGCGACGCCCACGGGCGTCTTCATGCTGCGCCAGTACATGCTGACGATTCCCGACGAGCTGATCGAGGCAGCGCGCATGGACAAAGCGTCCGAATGGCAGATCTACTGGCGCATCATCCTGCCGCTGACCGCCCCCGCGCTGGCGGTACTCGCGATCTTTTCCGTCGTCTGGCGCTGGAACGACTTCCTCTGGCCACTGATCGTCTTGTCGCGCAAGGAGGTCTATACGCTGCAGGTTGGTCTCAACACCTATGCCGGCGAACTCAACGTGCAGTGGCATTACATCCTGGCCATGACTGTCGTCACCATGATCCCGGTCGTGCTGGTGTTCATTTTCCTTCAGCGCTTCATCACCACCGGCATTGCCGGCTCCGGTCTGAAATAGAGGCTACCATGAGCCAGATCACACTCACCGGCGTATCGAGGGCATTCGGCAAGGTCGGCGTGCTGCACGACATAAATCTCGACATCCTTGACGGTGAGCTGATCGTCTTCGTCGGCCCCTCCGGCTGCGGCAAGTCCACGCTGCTGCGGCTCATCGCCGGGCTGGACCGGCCGACAGGCGGCGCCATCGCGATCGACGGCAAGGACGTGACCACCGTTCCGGCCGCCGACAGGGGATTGGCGATGGTGTTCCAATCCTACGCGCTGTACCCGCACATGAGCGTGCGCCAGAACCTGGCCTTCGGACTGGAGAACGCCCGTATGGCGCGGGCCGAAATCGATGCGCGCATCGCCGAAGCCGCGCGGATGCTGGAAATCGCGCCGTATCTCGACCGGCGCCCCGGCCAGCTCTCCGGCGGCCAGCGCCAGCGCGTCGCGATCGGCCGCGCCATCGTGCGCAATCCAACCGCCTTCCTGCTTGACGAGCCGCTGTCCAATCTCGACGCCGAACTGCGCATCTCGACACGCGCCGAACTGGCCGCGCTGCACGAGCGGCTGTCGGCGACGATGGTCTATGTCACGCACGACCAGATCGAGGCGATGACGCTTGCCGACCGCATCGTCGTGCTGCGCGCCGGCCGCATCGAGCAGATTGGCACACCGCTCGACCTCTACAATCATCCGGCCAATCTGTTCGTCGCCGGTTTCATCGGCGCACCGCGTATGAACCTCCTGCCGGTAAAGGTGGCACCCGGGGGCACTGGCCGGTCAAGCCTCACCCTGGACGGTTCAGCTGGATTCGAGATCGACGGGAACGTCAGCGCGGCCAATGGCGACGTGACGCTCGGGCTGCGGCCGCATCACATCAGCCTCGCCGATGCCGGCAAGGGAAACATTGCGGCGCGCGTCGCGCTGGTCGAAGCCCTCGGCTCCGAGACAATCGTCCACACCAAGACAAGCGGCGGCCAGACCATGCTTGCGGTTGTCGCCGGACAATGCCCGGTGGCTTCAGGCGACACGGTGGATCTGAAGTTCGACACCAGCCATCTGCATCTTTTCGATGACACCGGCCTGCGCATCGCTGTGAGTTAGAAGTCGGCTAACCCCGTCCGGGATCGCGTTGGAGAATGAATGGGCGTCCCGGCATGGCCCTGGATCGCGTTCGTGCGAGAATAATCCAACTGGGCGCTGTAGGGATAGCGAAGCTCGATTGGCCGACTTCAGAGCTAAGTTGGCTATAAGGTATTGACCTTGATAGGTTTTGGTGGGCCCGGAGGATGTAACAAAATCGTTGATTTCATTGGGCTTTTCGTGGGCTAAGATAAGAAATCATCCCGCATCGTTCCGCACGGTCCCGGCGCTGAAAATAGTCGCTCGTCTTTGCTCTCGATCAATGAATGCCAAATTCGTGCTGGTAGGCTTCGGAAGGTGCCTGGGAGAGAGAATGCACCGGCGAGGAACGACTATCGATTGCCAAACGTCACTAGGATGTCCCCTTTCTGATTCTTCTGTCGAATTGACAATGCGGTGATTGAAAGCGGAACCTGGCACGACACCAGCGTTGCCTTGTCTTGAAGCAGCCATGGGCCAGGAGCCGAAAGGAAGAAATTGGCGTTTGGGAGGATAGCATGGGCGAGGATTTATCCGGTCATCATGCCGACCGCATTCAGGCCGCGATCGCTTCGGACGCGGCGGCGAAGTCCGCGCTGGTCGCCTCCTGGCGACGGTCTTCCAATTTGCACCGGCTTGATCCGACCGATTGCAGCCCGCCACGCCATCTGACAGAGGCGGAATTGGGGGAGGCCCGGCAACGCATTGAACCGCTCGTCCGGGCCGCCCAATCGAGCCTGGACCGGCTCTATCTTGCGGTGGGCGGTGTCGGATGCTGCGTCCTCCTCGCCGATTGTGACGGCGTGCCGGTCGAACGGCGCGGTGCGCCTGTGGATGACGAGACTTTTCATTCCTGGGGTTTGTGGACCGGCGCCGTCTGGAACGAAGAGAGCCAGGGCACCAATGGGATCGGCACCTGCCTGGTTGAACAGCGCGCGCTGACGATCCACCGCGACCAGCATTTTCACACGCGCAACACGGGGCTCAGTTGCACCACTGCACCGATCTACGATCATGAGGGGGATCTTGTGGCCGCGCTTGACGTCTCCTCCTGCCGGGCCGATCTGACCGAAGCCTTCGCCAATCTTATCTCGGTGGCCGTGGTCGACGCGGCGCGTCGGATCGAGGCGGAGAACTTCAGGATGGCCTTCCCCAAGGCGCGAATTCTTCTGGCGCCGGTGACCGACAAGGGTTCCGGCGCGCTGATCGCGGTCGATGCGGATGACCTTGTGGTCGGCGCAACGCGGCCGGCTCGCTTGGCGCTTGGAATTACGCGGCAGGGTCTCGACAAGCCGATGCCGGCGGCCGATCTGCTCGGTTGGGCGGAGAGCGGCCCCGCGGTCCTCGCCGAGGCGGAGCGCGGCGTTCTCCAGCGGGCGCTCGCTCGCGCAGACGGAAATGTCTCGGCTGCGGCTCAGGCGCTTGGCATCAGCCGCGCGACGCTTCATCGCAAGCTCAACCGCCTGGATGTCCACCGGTCGCACTGACCATTCGAAACCTCACATGACTGTCGCAATTCTGCGACACATCCCGCCCGGCCACTGTCCTCGGCACGGTGACAATAGCGGCGGAAAACGCAAGTCTCTCTTCCGAAGCGTCGCATCCCGCGACGTCAGCTTTGGGAGGAAAACACATGAACAAGGTTGAATTCTCACGCTCGGTCAAGGCGCCGTTCGACAAGCGTTACGGCAATTTCATCGGTGGCAAATGGGCCGAGCCACGCTCCGGCCGCTACTTCGAAAACTACTCGCCGGTGAACGGTCAGCTGCTGTGCGAAGTGGCGCGCTCTGATGCCCACGACATCGAGGCGGCGCTTGACGCGGCCCATGCCGCCAAGGACGCCTGGGGGCGCACCAGCGTGGCCGAGCGGTCGCTCATACTCAATCGCATCGCCGACCTCATGGAGGAAAACCTCGATCTCCTCGCGTGCGCCGAAACCTGGGACAACGGCAAGCCGATCCGCGAAACGACCGCGGCCGACCTGCCTTTAGCCATCGACCATTTCCGCTATTTCGCCGGCGCGGTGCGTGGCCAGGAAGGCAGCCTTTCCCAGATCGACGACGATACCGTCGCCTATCATTTCCATGAGCCGCTCGGCGTGGTCGGCCAGATCATCCCCTGGAACTTCCCGCTGCTGATGGCCTGCTGGAAACTTGCACCCGCACTTGCCGCCGGAAACTGCGTGGTGCTGAAACCTGCCGAGCAGACACCCGCTGCCATTCTGCTGTGGGCTGATTTGATTGGCGATCTGCTCCCGCCCGGCGTGCTTAATATCGTCAATGGCTTCGGCCTCGAGGCCGGCAAGCCGCTCGCGTCGTCGCCGCGCATCGCCAAGATCGCCTTTACCGGCGAGACCACGACGGGCCGGCTGATCATGCAATACGCCAGCCAGAACCTGATTCCCGTCACACTGGAACTCGGCGGCAAGTCGCCCAACATCTTCTTTAAGGATGTCGTCGCCGAGGACGACGATTTCTTCGACAAGGCGATCGAAGGCTTCGTCATGTTCGCGCTGAACCAGGGCGAAGTCTGCACTTGCCCAAGCCGCGCGCTCATTCACGAATCGATCTACGACACCTTCATGGAACGTGCGCTGAAGCGCGTCGAGGCGATCGTGCAGGGCGATCCGCTCGATCCGGCGACGATGATCGGTGCCCAGGCCTCCTCCGAACAGCTGGAAAAGATCCTGTCCTACATCGACATCGGCCGCCAGGAAGGAGCCGAGGTACTGACCGGCGGCGCCCGCAATGTGCTGCCCGGCGACCTGGCGGGCGGCTATTACGTCAAGCCGACCGTGTTCAAAGGCCACAACAAGATGCGCATCTTCCAGGAGGAGATTTTCGGGCCGGTGGTTTCGGTGACCACCTTCAAGGATGATGACGAAGCGCTCAGCATAGCCAACGATACGCTCTACGGCCTCGGCGCTGGCGTCTGGACGCGCGACAGCAACCGTGCCTATCGCTTCGGTCGCGCGATCCAGGCTGGTCGCGTCTGGACGAATTGTTACCACGCCTATCCCGCGCATGCGGCTTTCGGCGGCTACAAGCAGTCCGGCATCGGCCGCGAGACACACAAGATGATGCTCGACCACTACCAGCAGACCAAGAACATGCTGGTCAGCTATAGCCCGAAGAAGCTCGGCTTCTTCTAATCGCCTCTTGGCTCACAGGCGCGGCTCCGCAGGGCCGCGCCTCAAGCTGGAAATCGAAAAAAGCCATGCTTGCGAAGGTCACGGCAACGCCGGCAGCGCTTGAATTGATTGCGGAGATCGTTGCCGAGCACGGTCCGGTGCTGTTCCATCAATCCGGCGGCTGCTGCGACGGATCTTCGCCGATGTGCTATCCGCGTGCCGGCTTCATCGTCGGCGACCATGATGTGCTGCTCGGCCACATCGGCGAAACGCCGTTCTACATCGGTGGGTCGCAATTCGAGGCCTGGAAACATACCGACCTCATTATCGACGTGGTGCCTGGCCGCGGCGGCATGTTCTCGCTGGACAACGGGCGGGAGAAGCGGTTCCTGACGCGGTCGACGATCTGCGCCGTTCAGCCGTGATGAGGGTGCATCGGGCTGTTTCCTCTTTGTCTCAGCGCAACGAGCATCCGGCGAAGCCGATGCAACATGTCCGCTTCCAAGCGCGGACAAGCAGCATGAAACACAAATTCAGCGACGATGCGACGATGGACGAAATCATGAGTAGGTCGCCGGCGGCCATCCGGGTCGTGCTCCAGCACGGCATGCTTTGCGTCGGCTGCCCGATTGCTTCCTTTCACACAGTTTCCGACGCGGCACGGGAGCACGATCTGAGCGAAGAAGAACTTCGTTGCAACCTGCTGGCGGTGATGAACGCCGGCGACGCGGATTAGCCTTTTTCTTCACGGCCCTCCGCGATCAGAAGGAGCCGGTGAGGTTCGACGACGGTCACCCGCTGGCGTCCGCTTTTAACCAAGCCCTGGCCTTCCCACGCCGAGAGCAGCCGGCTCACCGTATGGAGCGTTGTTCCCGTCATCTCGGCAATATCCTGGCGTGAGATCGGGAAGTCGATCAGGATGCCTTCCTCGGTCTTTTTGCCCGTCTGCTTGACCAGCTTGAGCAGCGCATGGGCGACGCGCTGATCCACCTGCTCGGTGGACATTTCGACGACGCGCGTATGGGCATCCTGCAGCCTGCTGCCCACGGCCTTGTATGTGTTGGCACTGAAACTGGAGAAATCGGCGGCGAACGCCGGCCACAGGCGGCTCGGCCAGGCAAGAACCACGCAATCGACGGCAGCTATCGCATTTGCCGGATAGGTGGTGCGGCCAAGCGCGTGGGCGATGCCCATCAACTCGCCCGGACTTATATATCGAACCGTTACCTCGTGCCCGTGAGGCGTCGATTTGACGACGCGCACATGTCCGTCGAGCAGCAGGAAAAAGGAATGTGCTTCCTGCTCCTGCTCGAACACCGGCTGGTCCTTGGCGATCCTCAGTGACCGGGCCTGGCCGACAATGCGGTCGAGATCTGTTGCGGCTATGCCTTCAAAGACAGACAGCCCGGCAATCAGCGAGCGATCGAGGCTACCCAACTCTATCTCCTCCGTTTTTGGCGGCCGCTGGTGCACCCCGAGCCCGTTTGGTCAGAGAATGTCTCATGGGCGACCGGCGGGCGGCAAGGGGGCGCTTCCGCGGCCCTCCCCCCGAAAATTTTCAATCTTGTTTGCGCAGCGGCAAATTCCGTCTGCCAGGCCAGGATAGAACGACCGAAGTGGCAGCCGTCGACATCACTTGTCACGTCCGCCCGTAGCTTCCATTTCAGGGGATGTCATGGCAATTCCACGCACGCGGCCAAGCGCCTATCCGGCTGTTCTCTCCTACGGTTTCCGGCCATTCTTTCTCCTCGGCTCCCTGCAGGCCGGCGCAGCGGTCCTGTTCTGGCTGCCTTTGTTCTACGGCAAACTCGAAGCCTCCAGCGTCTTCTCGCCCGTGGACTGGCATGTCCACGAATTGCTGTTTGGTTATCTGGCGGCTGTTGTGACGGGTTTCCTGCTGACCGCAATCCCGAACTGGACCGGACGTCTTCCCGTGCAGGGCCTTCCCCTGCTGGCGCTCGCATTGCTTTGGTGCGCGGGACGGTTCGCCGTCTTCTTTTCGGCGGAGACAGGCTGGTTGCTCTGCGCCGTCATAGACTGCGCCTTTCTTCTCGCGGTGGTCGCCGCCGCCGCAACGGAAATCATCGCCGGCCGAAACTGGCGAAACCTCAAGGTTCTTCTGCCCGTTACGGCGCTTCTGGCAGCGAATATGACGTTTCATGCTGAGGCGCACTATCAAGGCGTGTCCGACATCAGCCGCCGCCTCGGCCTTGGCGCCGCGGTCGTCCTCATCATGATCATAGGTGGCCGCATCGTTCCCTCCTTCACCCGCAACTGGCTGGCGCGCGAGAGACCGGGACGGCTGCCGGTCCCGTTCGGCAGGTTCGACGTGGGAGCGATCGCGCTCTCCGCAGCGGGATTGACGGCCTGGGCATTTCTTCCAGACAGTGCTGGCACCGGGACAATGCTGATCTTGGGGGCGATTCTCAATACCATTCGGGTCGCCCGGTGGGCCGGAGACCGAGCGCTGCGCGATCCTCTGGTGCTGATCCTGCATGTCGCGTTCGCCTTCGTGCCGATCGGCCTCCTGATTGCCGGCCTCGCTGTCTTCGTGCCCGAGAAAGTGCCCGCAGTAGCCGGCATTCATGCGTTCGGCGTCGGAGCGGTGGCCTGCATGACGCTCGCCGTCATGACCCGCGCCACGCTCGGACACACAGGGCGCGAACTGCGGGCAGGCATTGGCACATGTGCGGTCTTTGTCGCGATCGTGCTTGCGGCCCTTTTTCGCATCGGAGCTGCATTCGCACCGGCGCAAGCGATGCTCCTCCATATGTCGGCGGCGCTATGGATCGCATCCTTCATCGGCTATGCGGGGCTGTTCGGCGGGATGCTCATTCGACCACGTTTGCAAGCGAGGCAGCCGAGAACCGCCGTTTCAAGGCCGGAGCTCGGCAGGAACCCGGCTCCTTAGACGCGGCAACTCTCTTCCATGCACATTTCGCTCGCCAATTTGCGCCAGCGCAAATTTCCAAGTCTCCCGGTCACGTAGAAGAGCGCAACGGTTGATGACGTGATGAACCAAGAAAGGATGCCCCATGAAACTGCCACTGATCGCCGCGGCCGTCGCCCTGCTCTCCATCAGCGGTGCGGCAAATGCCGAAGAACATGTCGTGCAGATGCTGAACAAGGGAGAGAAAGGCTCAATGGTCTACCAGCCTGCTTTTGTTCGGGCGGCGCCAGGAGACACGATCAAGTTCGTGCCGACCGACAAGTCCCACAACGCCGAAAGCATCAAGGGCATGATTCCGGACGGAGCTGAAGCTTTCAAGGGCAAACCCAACGCGGAAATTGCTGTGACCGTGACCAAGGAGGGGGTCTATGGCGTGAAGTGCGCTCCGCACTACGGCATGGGCATGGTTGCGCTGATCGTGGTCGGCAAGCCCGTCAACCTGGCAGCAGCGGAAGCCGTCAAGCAGGTCGGAAAAGCCAAACCGGTATTCGCCGAACTGTTCGCAGAAGTGACCAAGACCGCCTCTAACTAACCTTCCTCACAGATCCCCTCCGGTTCGGCGGCCGGAGGGAAGGCCGGGTGGACCAGGGGAGAGGTCCAGCCCGGCCTATTTCATTGCCGATCCGGTTCGGCGTCCACATTGGTACATGCGGTCTCCAAAACACAGAAAATGCATCAACGTATTGGATTTGCGTTAGCGCAAAGACTTGGCCGGAGCCGAGACTATTCTGACGACATCGAATGGCCGAAACCAAGGAGATGGAAATGCTTACGAGACGCGAAGCTTTGTTGGGTTCTGTTCTTACTGCAGCCGCGGTCGCCACCGTTGGTGCAATGCCGGCCGTGGCAAGCGCCAAGGATGTCGCCGGACTGCCCCGTGAAAAGGTAACCCTGGTTCCGCCGCCGTTCGTCCATGCTCATGATCAGGTCGCCAAGGGCGGTCCAAAGGTCGTCGAATTCACCATGACGATCGAGGAGAAGCCGGTGGTCATCGACGCCGACGGCACCCAGCTCAATGCAATGACCTACAACGGCTCGATTCCCGGCCCTCTGATGGTCGTGCATGAAGGCGACTATCTCGAGCTCACGCTCGTCAACCCCGACACCAATACCCTCGCCCACAACATCGATTTCCACGCCGCCACTGGCGCGCTTGGCGGTGGCGAATTGACGCTGGTCAATCCGGGCGAACAGGTCACGCTGCGCTTCAAGGCGACCCGGAGTGGAACGTTCGTCTACCACTGCGCACCCGGCGGCGCGATGATCCCATGGCACGTGGTCTCGGGCATGAGTGGGGCGATTATGGTGCTGCCGCGTGACGGTCTCAAGGACGACAAGGGCAGGCCGGTCCGCTACGACCGCATCTACTACATCGGCGAGAACGACTTCTACATCCCGCGCGACGAGCAAGGGCAATTCAAGAAGTACGAGTCGGCCGGCGACAACTACGATGAGACCATGAAGGTCATGCGCGGGCTGATCCCGACGCATGTGGTGTTCAACGGCAAGGCCGGTTCGCTAACCGGTGACAATGCCATGAAGGCGAAGGTCGGCGAAACGATATTGATCGTTCATTCGCAGGCCAACCGCGACACTCGTCCGCACCTGATCGGCGGTCATGGCGACTTTGTCTGGGAACAAGGCAAGTTCGCCAACCCTCCCGCGAAAGACCTGGAAACCTGGTTCATTCGTGGCGGATCGGCTGGCGCGGCGCTCTACACGTTCCTGCAGCCAGGCATCTACGCCTATGTGAACCACAATCTGATCGAGGCCGTCGAACTCGGCGCGACTGCGCACTTTACGGTCGAGGGAAACTGGGACGACGATCTGATGATGCAGGTCGAAGCGCCCAAGGCGATCGCCTCGTAGACGGGAGATCCGATCCTCAGTGCAACCCGGCGGCGGAGCCAAGGGGTTGCACTCGCGGCCGGACTTGATGCCATGTCCTTCGATCCTGTCTTCACCTTCGGAACAATCGCGGCTGCCGCGCTGATCGGCATGGGCATAACCCATATGTTCGAGGAGAGTCCTCTGGAGTTCTCCCAACCGGCGGCCGTTAGCGAACTGGTGGTCCTGGGACCCGGCTCGTTTGAGCACCCACAGGCTGGGGAATTCCTCAAGGAGAACCATCCTGTCGCAGCGCCCGTCGTGCAAACCTCCATCGACGCGCCACTGGAAATCATGAAATACCAGGTAAGCGTATCGGAATATGGACGTTGTGTGGCGGACGGCGCCTGCAAACCAGCAGATGCACGCAATGTCGGTGACCTTCCGGTCACCGGTGTGAGCTATCTCGATGCCGAAGCCTACGCGAGGTGGTTCTCGGCGCGGATAGGAGAGGCATGGCGGTTGCCGACGGACGTGGAGTGGGCTTATGCGGCCAGCGAACGGTTCCGAGGTGACATTGAGGGCGGCGAAAGCGACCCGAACAACCCGGCGCGCCGGTGGCTGACACAGTATCGCCTGGAGGCCTCGCTCGGAAGAAAACCTGATCCAGAGCCGAGGGCTCAAGGGTCCTTCGGCACCAATTCAAAAGGCCTGGCCGATATTGCGGGAAATGTCTGGGAATGGACCTCGACATGTTATTCCCACGCCACGATGGATATTGACGGTAAGCGGACCGCGAGTTCGATCGACAATTGCGGCGTGCACGTCGTTGAGGGGTTCCACCGCACCTACATGTCGAACTTCATCCGGGACGGAAAGAGCGGCGGTTGCGCAGTCGGCACGCCGCCCGACAATCTGGGTTTCCGGCTTGTCCGCGACCAGCCCAGTCTCGTGCAGGTTGCCCTTCGACGCCTGGGCTTCTCCTGACAGCATAAAACAAGAGTGCATGATGACATTGAAATCAGCTTTGGTCGATCGGGCGCGCCCGGTCGCGGAACAGCCCCTGAGCCATACTGGCGTCGATCGAATATCGATCGGAAAACTGGTCCGCGAATTCTACGCAAAAGTCAGGAGCGACGAGCGTTTGGGGCCGATTTTCGCGCGCGAGATCACCGGCGACTGGGAGCCACATTTCGAGAAAATGACCGACTTCTGGTGTTCCGTCATCCTCAAGAGCGGCGACTATCACGGCCGACCGGTGCCGGCGCACCTCAAACTCAAGGATGTCACCGAGGCCGATTTCGATGTCTGGCAGGCCCTGTTCGGTCAAACGGCGGCTGAACTCTTCGCCCCAGAAACGGCGGCGGTGTTTGTCGACCGGGCCGAACGGATCGCAACAAGTCTGAAGCTGGCGATGTTCTTCCGTCTCGGTCCCGTTGCGACGGCCGAACAGGCTGGCTTCGGCGAAACTCGGCCGGTTTTGATTTCGCGCAAGGAACGCACTCCGAGAGATTCCTAATTTCGTTGCATGGCCCTCAATCTCTTCGTCGGCACGGTCGTCATAAGCCTGACGGTCCTGATTCACACCTTCGGTCTGATCGCCGTTACCCATGCGATGGGGTATCTGGTCGCACGGTTTCGCATGCATGGCCGCCGCAGCCGTATAGTCGCTATGATCAGCGTCGTGATGGGGCTCTTCGCCGTCATCACAACGGAGGTCTGGCTTTGGGCCGGGCTTTACCTGTTGCTCGACATCTTCGACTTCGAAACCGCACTGTATTTCTCGACCATTACCTTTTCGACGGTCGGCTATGGCGACGTCGTACCCGCTCACGGGTGGCGCGTGCTGGCGGCGCTCGAGGGCGTCAACGGGTTTCTGCTGATCGGCTGGTCGACCGCCTATCTGATCGCGGCAGGAACGCGGATCGGCCCATTCAAGACCGGGGAGCATTTCTAACCGGGCCGGCGCTCAGACTGCCACCGAATGCTTGGCTTTGCCGGTTTCGAAATATTTGTCGAACCTGGCCGCAATGCTGCGGACAAAAGGACGATTGTCGGCCGGCACTACGAAACTGTCGCCATCGAGTTCCAGCAACCGAGCAGGATCACGAAGGGCGACGGAACTCGCCTGGAGCAGAAGCTTCTGGCCGATTTCGCCGAAGCGTTCGACCAGATCGATCGCCGAGAAGGCGAAATCGCACATCAGCCGTTCGATAATCCAGCCGCGCACGCGGTCATCATCGGACAATTCAATGCCGCGCACGGCAGCCAGGCCTCCCTGCTCCACCATGCGTCCGTATTCGGCGGTCGCCGGCATGTTCTGTGCATAGCCCTGGCGAAACTGGCTGATCGAAGAAGGACCAAGCCCGATCAGTGTCTCACAGCGGTCCTCGGTATAGCCCTGGAAGTTCCGGTGCAAGGTTCCGGTGCGTGCCGCAACGGCCAGCGCATCACCGGATCTGGCGAAATGATCGAAGCCCACCGCTTGATATCCTGCCTTCAGCATAAGGCCGGCGGCAATTTGCGATTGAGCAAAGCGTTCGATCGAATCCGGCAGCCACGCTTCGTCGATCATCGTCTGGTGTTTCTTGAACCACGGCACATGCGCATAGCCGAACAGCGCCATCCTGTCCGGCTCCAGGGTCAGGGCCTGCGAGACGGTGGCGGAGATGCCCTGCCTGGTCTGGTGCGGCAAGCCGTAGAGCAGGTCGAGGTTGACGGACGCGACGCCGCGCGAACGGACCCCGTCGACGACAGCCTTTGTCTGCAGGAAGCTTTGCTCCCGGTTGATCGCCTTCTGCACTCTCGGATCGAAGTCCTGCACGCCGAGGCTCGCCCGCGTCATGCCGATCTCGGCGAGCGCGTCGAGGCGTGCCTCATCCATGTCGTTCGGATCGATCTCGACGCTGACGCTGGCGTCCGGAAGAAAATCGAAGCTGCCCCGCAAGACGGCTCCTAGTGCCATCATGTCCTTGGACTTCAGCATGGTGGGCGAACCGCCGCCGAAATGGACGGCGCGGACATGGCCCTTGCCGCTGACGAGGGCGGCGACTGTTGCGATCTCCGCATGCAGCGAGCGGAGATAAGCAGTCACCGGTTCGTAGTGGCGGGTCTGCTTGGTGTGGCACGCACAGAACCAGCAGAGCCGATCGCAGTAGGGGATGTGCAGGTAGAGCGAAATCTCGTCACCGCCTTGGATCGCTTCCAACCAGCCTCTATGGACGGCAGCGTCAACGCCTGCGTGGAAATGCGGCGCGGTCGGGTAACTGGTATAGCGCGGCACATTTTCGCCAAGTCTGACAGCCAATTCCGGTCGCATGTCGCCTTCCATCTCTTTTGCAGGATTGAATCTGACTGCAGCGGCATGCCGATGCCTTGATTTCGGTCAAAGCCCTGCGGACAAACTGCCGCAAGGATTTTCCTGACGCCGATGCTATCTTACCTGCACTTGGAATCCCTCGGACGATCATGATGACAGTGCGCCAGGACGTTCACAGTTCAGGCATTCCGGTGCTTTGCCAATCCTGCGAGGCACGGCATCGCGGCGTCTGCGGCGCGCTGAACCCCAACCAGCTGGTCGGGCTTGCCAAGACCTCGTCAAAACACAAGGTCGAGCCAGGAGTAGAACTGATAGGCGACGCCGAGACCGTCGACAGCTACTCGAACGTGCTCTCAGGCGTTGTGAAGCTGACAAAAAGCCTTTCGGACGGACGCCAGCAGATTGTCGGCCTGCAGTTCGCACCCGATTTTCTGGGGCGGCCTTTCAAGGTGGAAAGCGCGATCAACGCGGAGGCGGCAACGGACGTCTCGCTGTGCTCGTTCCCAAAGGCAGCTGTCGAAAGGATGATGAGGGAATCGCCGGAGCTCGAGCATCGCCTGCTGAAGCAGACGCTGAATGAGCTCGACGAGGCACGCGACTGGATGGTGACGCTGGGACGCAAGACCGCTTCGGAGAAAGTGGCCAGCTTTCTCCTGATGATCGCCAGGAACATAGACCCCACGGTTGATCCTGCCACCAGGTCGGCGACCTTCGATCTGCCGCTGACGCGCGCTGATATCGCCGATTTCCTCGGCCTGACAATCGAGACTGTGAGCCGTCAGTTGACCAGGCTGCGGACAGAAGGCGTGATCCGGATCGACAACAACCGCCATGTGACAGTGGACAGCCTTGCACGGTTGGAGAGTCGCTCCGGCGCCTAGGATGTGTCAACGATCCCGATCATCGGCAAGACATGCTCGCGTTCAAATGCTATATGCCGGCGCAAGTTCTCGAACAGGCCGCGCAGCATGAAACCGATGGCTTCGGGGTTCTCGACAGTCTTGCCGTGACCGACGGTCAGCAGAATTTCGGTCACCTCGCCGGCAAAGCATTCATCTTCTACATGCTCGGCCCGCAATCGCCTAGTTGAGGCAAGGTTCGCGTTGCTGCCGATTACGGCCTCCTCCTCGTAAGCAGGGAAAATGATCGTCTCTTCGTACTGATGAATGCTGCGCAAAAGCGGCACGATCGCGTTGGCCGTGCTGAGGCACGTCAGACGGTCGACGCCTGGTAACGCGTCGGCGATTCTTTCCAAAGCGTCGCAGAGCCGCAGTTTCTCGTCATGCGCGCGCCTCATCACGGCCGCCGGGACTGCCTCTCTGGCTGATCGGTCAGTTAGAATCGAAATCTCACGGCGTGTTTCGAACAGCGACGATCCCCGCCCTTTGTCTCCGTTCAACTGGTTCCTCCCTTCAACCAACTGGCAACCTCCTGACTGTTTGCGAGACCACGCTGCCCAATCTGAAAGTGGTGAGCTTTGACCTGGATCAAGGCGGCGACGAAGCGGCTGCGGAATTGGTGTCGCTGCGGATTGGTGTTCGCAGATCGGAATTCAACGTCGGGGACATGCCATGAAATTTGGCACGGAAATTGTCTTGTTGTGCTTCTTCACCTTCCTGGCGCTGGTGGCAGCCGGCTTCGGCGTGGACGAACCGTTTCGTCAGCACATGTGGGTGCTTTTCTTCTTGCTCCTTGGTTTTGTCATCGTCCTCCTGCGCAACACCAGCTTTGCGCCGGCCGCATCGGTCGATCCTTCTGCCTACATGGACGGGCCAATCCGCTACGGCGCCATCGCCACTATGTTCTGGGGTGTTGTCGGCATGCTTGTGGGTGTGGTCATCGCGCTGCAGCTCGCCTATCCGGATCTCAACATCGAGCCATGGTTCAACTTCGGCCGCCTGCGGCCATTGCACACATCCGGCGTCGTTTTTGCCTTCGGCGGCAACGCGCTCATCTGCACGTCCATGTATGTCGTGCAGCGCACCAGCCGCGCCCGGCTGTTCGGCGGCAATCTCGCCTGGTTCGTGTTCTGGGGTTATCAGTTTTTCATCGTCATGGCCGCGACCGGCTACCTGCTCGGCATCACAGAGAGCCGCGAATACGCTGAGCCTGAATGGTATGTGGACATATGGCTGACCATCGTCTGGGTCGCCTACCTCGTCCTGTTCCTCGGCACCATCCTGAAGCGCAAGGAACCGCATATCTACGTCGCCAACTGGTTCTATCTGTCCTTCATCGTGACCATCGCGATGCTGCACCTGATCAACAACCTGTCGATGCCGGCGTCTCTACTGGGCTCGAAGAGCTACTCCGCCTTCTCCGGCGTCCAGGACGCCTTGACGCAATGGTGGTACGGCCACAATGCCGTCGGCTTCTTCCTCACAGCCGGCTTCCTTGGCATGATGTATTATTTCGTGCCCAAGCAGGCGAACCGGCCAGTCTATTCCTACCGGCTGTCGATCATCCACTTCTGGGCGATCATCTTTCTCTACATCTGGGCCGGGCCGCATCACCTGCACTACACCGCCCTGCCCGACTGGGCGCAGACGCTCGGCATGGTGTTTTCGATCATGCTTTGGATGCCCTCCTGGGGAGGCATGATCAACGGCCTGATGACGCTGTCCGGCGCCTGGGACAAGCTGCGCACCGATCCGATCATCCGCATGATGGTGATGGCCATCGCCTTCTACGGCATGTCGACGTTCGAAGGTCCGATGATGTCGATCAAGGCGGTCAATTCGCTGTCGCACTACACCGACTGGACCATCGGGCATGTCCATTCCGGCGCGCTCGGCTGGGTAGGCATGATCTCATTCGGCGCGATCTATTACATGGTGCCGAAGCTGTGGAACCGTGAACGGCTCTATTCGCTGCGGCTCGTCACCTGGCACTTCTGGCTGGCGACGCTCGGGATCGTTGTCTACGCCGCGGTGATGTGGGTTTCCGGCATCATGCAGGGCCTGATGTGGCGCGAATACGACGAGCAGGGCTTCCTGGTCTACTCCTTCGCCGAAACCGTGGCCGCCATGCATCCCTACTACGTCATGCGCGCCGTGGGTGGCGCGATGTATCTCGCCGGCGCCGTCATCATGACCTGGAACATTGCCATGACCATCCTCGGCTACCAACGCGAGGAGGAGCCGATGCCAGGCGCCATCCCCGCCCTTCAGCCCGCACAATAAGGAGCCAAAAAATGGGCTTGATGGACAAACACGCGATCATCGAGAAGAACGCCACGCTTCTTCTCGTTGGTTCCCTCCTGGTGGTGACGGTCGGTGGTATCGTCGAAATCGCACCGCTCTTCTATCTCGACAACACGATCGAGAAGGTCGAGGGCATGCGTCCCTATTCGCCGCTCGAACTCGCCGGGCGCAATATCTATGTGCGTGAGGGCTGCTACCTCTGTCACAGCCAGATGATCAGACCGTTCCGTGACGAGGTCGAGCGCTATGGTCACTACAGCCTGGCGGCCGAGTCGATGTACGATCACCCGTTCCAGTGGGGGTCGAAGCGCACGGGGCCGGACCTCGCCAGGGTCGGAGATCGCTATTCGAACGAATGGCACGTTCAGCATCTTGTCGAGCCGCGCTCGGTGGTGCCGGAATCGATCATGCCGAGCTATGCCTTCCTGAAGGATACGGCGATCGAGGTGAAGGACTTTTCGACGCACCTTATCGCAAACAGGCGCGTCGGCGTTCCCTATTCCGATGACATGATCGCTCACGCCAGAGGTGACCTGATGGCGCAGTCCGATCCCAATGCCGACACATCCGACCTGGAAGGCCGCTACCCGAAGGCCAAGCTCGGCGATTTCGACGGCAACCCGCAACAGGTCACCGAGATGGATGCCCTGGTCGCTTACCTGCAGATGCTCGGCACGCTGGTCGATTTCAAGACCTACGACGAAGCCGCCGGCTACCGCTGAGGAGAAGGACCATGGATTACAACTGGATGAGAGAGTTCGCCGACAGTTGGGCCCTGCTCGCCATGGCACTCTTCTTCGTCGGCACGGTCGCCTTCGCATTCCGTCCCGGGAGTAGCAAGCAGGCCGTTGAAGCCGCCCGCATTCCTCTGAAGGACGACTGATCATGAGCGATGAACATATGGACGAAGTGTCGGGCATCTCCACCACCGGCCACGAGTGGGATGGTATCAGGGAGCTCAACAACCCACTTCCGCGCTGGTGGGTCATAACGTTCTACATCACCATCGTCTGGGCGATCGGCTACACCATCGCCTATCCGGCATGGCCGATGCTGACCTCGGCGACCAAGGGCGTGCTCGGCTATTCGAGCCGCAACGATGTCAAGAAGGAACTTGCCGCCGCCGAAGTCGCCAAAGCCAAGTATGCCGCGGCGATACAATCGAAAACCGTTTCGGAGATTGCCGGCGACGACGCCTTGCGCGAATTTGCCGCTGCCGCCGGCAGCGCTGCCTACAAGGTCAATTGCGTGCAGTGCCACGCTTCCGGCGCCCAGGGATCCAAGGGCTTTCCCAACCTCAATGACGACGACTGGTTGTGGGGCGGCACGGCCGAGCAGATCCAGCAAACGATCACGCACGGCATCCGCTTCGCATCCGCCCCGGATACACGCCTGTCGGAAATGCCGGCGTTTGGCGAGATCATCACCGGCGACCAGGTCGCACAGGTCAGCACCTATGTCGCCAGCCTGTCCGGCCCGGTTCAAGATGCAAAACTGGTCGAGCCGGGCGCCAAGGTTTTCGCCGAAAACTGCGTGGCCTGCCATGGCGACAATGCAAAAGGCAACAAAGAGCTCGGCGCGCCCGATCTGACTGATGCGATCTGGCTCTACGGGTCCAACGAAACGGCAATCGCCGCGCAGGTCCGCGCACCCAAGCACGGCGTTATGCCGGCCTGGATTGAGCGTCTCGGCGAGACCAAGGTCAAGGAGCTCGCGGTCTACATCCATTCGCTTGGTGGTGGGGAATAGAGGGGGGTCCTATTCCCGGCCCTTCGCCAGCCAAGCGACGAGGCCCGGCTTGCGCCGGGCCTCGATTGCATTCGATGTCCGACGATTGACTTGCATCAACGCGCAGCAGGCTACCCTACGGCAAGGCTTGTTCAACGCGGCCTTTCGCGCACCGGCCGAAGAACGAAGTCCGACTGCGCGCGCCGAAATCATAAGCTGCGCGACTGGAGTTTCTCGTGCTGGATAATACGCAGGTAGAACGGCTCGAAGCCGAGGCGGTCAACTCCGCCAAGGTCCGCCAGCCGCTGTATGCACCGCGCAAGAAGATCTTTCCCAAGCGCGCCTCGGGCAGCTTTCGCCGCTTCAAGTGGCTGGTGATGGCGATCACGCTGGGCATCTACTACCTGACGCCCTGGCTGCGCTGGGATCGAGGTCCGTTTGCTCCCGATCAGGCCGTGCTGATCGATCTTGCCAACCGCCGCTTCTATTTCTTCTTCATCGAGATTTGGCCGCAGGAATTCTTCTATGTCGCCGGCCTTCTCGTTATGGCCGGCATCGGCCTTTTCCTAATCACATCCACAGTTGGCAGAGCCTGGTGCGGCTATACCTGTCCGCAGACCGTATGGGTCGATCTGTTTCTGGTTGTGGAGCGCGCGATCGAGGGAGATCGCAATGCCCGCATGAAACTCGACGCCGGACCGTGGACCGCGCGCAAGCTTGTGCTGCGTGTATCGAAACACGCGATCTGGCTGGCCATAGCGGCAGCGACCGGCGGCGCCTGGATCTTCTATTTCGCCGATGCGCCATCGCTGATTGGCGAGGTCTTCGCTGGCACCGCTGCGCCGGTCGCCTACATCACCATCGGCGTGCTGACGGCTACCACCTACACATTCGGCGGGCTGATGCGCGAGCAGGTCTGCACCTATATGTGCCCGTGGCCGCGCATCCAGGCGGCCATGCTCGACGAAAATTCGCTCACCGTGACCTACAATGACTGGCGCGGCGAACCTCGGTCGCGGCACGCCAAGAAGGTCCAGGCCGCGGGGCAGCCGGTCGGAGACTGCGTCGATTGCAATGCCTGTGTCGCCGTCTGCCCGATGGGGATCGACATTCGCGATGGCCAGCAGCTCGAATGCATCACTTGCGCGCTGTGCATCGATGCCTGCGACGGCGTCATGGACAAACTCGGCAAGGAGCGCGGGCTGATCTCCTATGCGACGCTGTCCGATTACAACGCCAACATGGCGGTGGCGACTGCAGGCGGCTCTTGCTCGGTGAACCCGTCGCTCGTCCGAACCGACGGCGGCGCTTTCTCCGATAAATTGGCCCATTTCCATATCCGCAAGATCTTCGGGCCCCGCACCTTCATCTACATGGGCGCGTGGTCGGCGGTCGGCATTGCGCTGCTCTATTCGCTGCTGACGCGCGACCGGCTCGAGGTCAACGTTCTGCACGACCGCAACCCGCAATTCGTCACGTTGTCCGACGGTTCAATCCGCAACGGCTACACCGTCAAGCTGCTCAACATGATCCCCGAGCCAAGGACGATCGTTGTCACGATGCAGGGCCTGCGGGGAGCCGAAATGAGCGTCGTTGGTATTGATCTTCCGGCAGACCGGTCCTTCGCCGTCGCGGTCGAACCCGACCGCCTGAAGATGCTGAAGGTCTTCGTGCGCCAGCCGACGGACCAGGTCGGAAGCGCAACACAAACGTTCAAATTCCTGGTCGAGGACAAGGCGAGTTTCGAAACGGACGAATACACCGCCACCTTCAACGCCCCGGAGATCGCCAGATGAGCGCCAATACGCAAAAAACCCGCGAATTCACCGGCAGGCATATGTTGCTCATCATTCTCAGTTTTTTCGGCGTGATCGTTGGCGTGAATCTGACCATGGCAACGCTCGCCAGCACGAGCTGGACCGGCCTCGTCGTCGAAAACACCTATGTGGCCAGCCAGCAATTCAACCAAAAAGCCGGGGAAGGGCGCGCGCAGGCGGCGCTCGGCTGGACTGGCAAATTGACGATCTCTTGGGGCGAAGTCCGCTACAGTCTCAGCGATGCCGCCGGCAAGCCGGTTCCCTTGCGTAGTGTCAAGGTGCTGTTTCGTCATCCCGCCTACGAGGCCGCGGACAAAGCCGTCACTCTCGCCGTTGCCTCGGGCCAGGAATTTGCCGCGCAGCACACACCAAGGGATGGCGTCTGGATCGTCGAGGTCGACGCCGATGCCGGTCTGACGGAGTCCTATCGCGACGTTCGCCGGATCATGATTTCCCAGGGAGCACTGCGATGAGCTGCTGTGCACCGGGCGCTGAAATGGCGCTGGATCTGGGCGGAGCCACATCCAGTCTGCCGTCGGGCCAGGAGATCAGGCTGGCAAGCGGCTCGCTTGGCGATGACCTTCGCCAGACCGATCTCTCAGTACCGACCGCTCATTGCGCGGCCTGCATCCAGGCCATCGAGACAGCTCTCGGAAAGCTCGATCGCGTCGAAGGCGCTCGTGTCAACCTGTCGACGAAACGCGTGTCGATCCGGTGGCGTGGGGATGAGGCTCCGCCATTCGTCGCCGCGCTTGGGCGGCTGGGCTACCCAGCTCATCTTTTCGACCCCGAGGTTGGTGAAAAGGACAAGACGCTCTCGGAGCTGATCCGGGCCGTCGCCGTTGCCGGTTTTGCCGCGGGCAACATCATGCTGCTTTCGGTCTCGGTCTGGTCCGGGGCCGAAGGCGCGACCCGCGACCTGTTCCATTGGGTATCGGCACTGATCGCCATCCCGGCACTCGCCTTCGCTGGCGGCATCTATTTCCGCTCGGCATGGAACGCGTTGCGTCACGGTCGCATGAACATGGATGTGCCGATTGCGGTTGGCGTTTCGCTCGCCTACGCAATGAGCCTCTACGAGACCATCAACCATGGCGACCACGCCTATTTCGACGCGTCGGTGTCGCTGCTGTTCTTCCTGTTGATCGGCCGTACGCTGGATCATGTGATGCGGGAGCGCGCCCGGACTGCCGTGAAAGGCCTGTCGCTGCTAGCGGCGCGTGGCGCCTTGGTGCTGCGCGGTGATGGCGCGCGCGACTACCTGCCGATTGGCGAGATCGAACCAGGCATGCAGCTGCTGATCGCGGCCGGCGAAAGGGTTCCCGTCGATGGCAAGATCGTGCGGGGGGCGTCGGATCTCGACTGTTCGCTGGTCTCAGGCGAGAGCACGCCCAGAAACGGAGCGCCGAGCGATACTGTGCAGGCTGGCGTGCTCAACCTTACCGGCCCGCTGACTATCGAGGCGACAGCCGCCGCAAAAGATTCGTTCCTGGCGGAAATGGTTCGGCTGATGGAGGCGGCTGAGGGCGGCCGCGCGCATTATCGCCGGATTGCCGATCGCGTTTCAGCGCTCTATGCCCCGGTGGTTCATCTCACCGCCTTCGTGACGTTCCTTGGCTGGATGGCGGCAACCGGCGACTGGCACAAGGCTATCACCATCGCCATCGCCGTTCTGATTATCACATGTCCATGCGCGCTCGGCCTCGCCGTGCCGATCGTGCAAGTGGTCGCGGCGCGTCGCCTGTTCGAGGCCGGCGTCATGGTCAAGGACGGGTCGGCCATGGAGCGCCTGGCAGCGATAGACACAGCGGTGTTCGACAAGACAGGCACGCTGACGCTCGGCCAACCCAAGTTGCTCAATGCGTCGTCCGTCGACCCAGCGATGCTGGCGATCGCAGCCGACATGGCCGCGCACTCCCGCCATCCGTTCTCAAAGGCCATAGCCGCTTTCATGGGTTTTACCGGACAACCGAAGCTGGACGCCGTCAGCGAGCACCCCGGCTTCGGCATCGAAGCCACGGCCGCGGGCGACACATGGCGTCTCGGCCGGCGTGGCTGGGCCGGATGGAAGGCCCGGACCGGCGGCGAAGGCAAGCATGGATTTGGTGGGACGGTGCTCTCGAGGAATGGGATGATCGTCGCGTCTTTCACGTTCGAGGATGCTACGCGCTCCGATGCCAAGGCGGCGGTTCGGCAACTGAAGGATGCGAGCGTGTCGGTCGAGATGCTGTCCGGTGATATCGCCAATGCCTGCGGCGAAGTCGCCAGGACGTTGAGTATCGAGAGCTTCGTTCCGGCGCTGCTCCCCGCTGGCAAGGTTGAGCGGATCGAAGCACTGACCAAGGCGGGCCACAAGGTTCTGATGGTTGGCGACGGTCTCAACGACACGCCCGCGCTGGGCGCGGCGCACGTATCGTTCGCCCCGGCCACCGCAGCCGACATCGGGCGCAACGCCGCCGATTTCGTCTTCCTGCGTGAAAGCCTCATGGCGGTGCCTCTCGCCCTCGACATCTCGCGAAAGGCCGGACGGCTGATCCGCCAGAACCTTGCAATCGCGATCATCTACAACGCCGTTGCAGTGCCGATCGCCATTCTCGGCCATGTCACGCCGTTGATCGCGGCGATCGCGATGTCCGCCTCATCACTGCTGGTCATTGCAAACGCGCTGCGGCTGCAGGGGTCTGGGCCGCACGCTCCAGCAAGAATCGCCGCGCCCGACAGGCGCTCCAGCGTCGGCACACTGGCACGATCCTCATGACGACGCTCGTCTACCTCATACCTGTGGCACTGTTCCTCGGCGCGCTTGGGCTATCAGGCTTCCTGTGGGCCTTGAGGAGCGGCCAGTACGAAGATCTTGATGGAGCGGCCGAGCGGATTCTGATCGACCGGGACGACAAGCCAAAGTGACATCCGTCGTCGTTGTCGGAAGTGATGCAGATCAAGGCCTGTCCCGCACGGGACCTCGATAATGGCCCCGATAGATGTCGGAGGAGTTAGGCATGCAAGTCGAAGCCATAATGACCGCACCGGTGATCGGGATAGAACCAACGGCATCGATTTCCGATGCGGCAGGGTTGATGCTCTCCAAAAAGATCAGCGGCCTTCCCGTCATTCGCAGCGACGGCACTCTGGTCGGCATTGTCAGCGAGGGCGATTTCCTGCGCCGTGGAGAACTCGGCTCCAAGCGCAAGCGCTCGCGTTGGCTGGAGTTTCTTGTCAGCCCAGGAAGAGCCGCCGATGAATATGTTCGGGCCAACGGACGCAGAGTCGAGGAGGTGATGATGGCGGATGTCGTCACGGTATCCCCTGGCGCATCGCTGCCCGAGATCGTCGAGCTGATGACGCGCCATCACGTCAAACGCGTTCCGGTCATCGACGGTGGCAAAGTTGTCGGCATCGTCACCCGTGCCGATCTTCTGCGTGCATTGCTCCGTGTCCTGCCGGACGCTGTCTCGACAGTCACTGACGACGAGCAGATCCGACAGAATGTCCTTGCCGAGCTTGCGAGGCAGAAATGGGCCGGCAAGGACATGATCGACGTGACAGTGGACAAGGGGGTGGTGAAGCTGAGCGGCGCGATCTTCGACGAACGCGAGCGCCAGGCAGCCATTGTCGCCGCCGAAAACGTCGCCGGCGTAAGGGCCGTCAAGGATAACCTTTTCTGCGCGGGGCCGCTGTCGGTGGTGCTTGTCTCTTAGTTCAGCACTACAAGAATTTGCGGACTCCGCATTGCGTGACCCCAACATTCGAATTGGAAGAATGTCCGCGTTGAACCTAAGTCGCAGCTACCGTTATTAGTGGTCGAAGCAGCAACAAGGCGAATGCGATAAGCGCCGCGCCCGCGACCCGGTCTGCCATCTCTCTGCCTCCGTTCAGCCGCCTACCGAGCAAAAGCCACATCGACCCGGTGGCAGCTGTGGTCATCAAGAGTACGATCCAGAAGATGCCCAGTTCGTACGGCCTCGCGCCCACCGGCACGATTGCCAGACAATAGATAAAGGCTTTCGGATTGAGGGCAGTAGTTACTATAATAGAAAGGCTATCCCCGTCTTCGGATGCGTCGATCTGGTCGCTGCCTATCAGACGCAGGCCAAGAATTACGAGCCGTAGGGCTGCGACCAGCTTGAGTACCTGGATGGCGCCGGACGGCAGCAAGGGTCGCAGCGAAAACCAGCAGGCGGCTGCGATCCCGTATCCGCAGGCCTGTGCGACCAAGAGTGCAATCGCCTTCTCTCGCTTGGCCGCACCCGCCATCAAAAGAGCATTGGTTGGCCCGGGCGCAATAAAGAGCAGAAATGCTTCCAGAAGAAATAGATTGTCCAAACTGCCTGGTCCCATGGGATGCAAATCTATCGGCATAAGTTCCGTTTGCGTTGACTCGTCTGACCCATTTGTGGTGACCTTTCTAGCGTTGACCAGCGGCATGCTGCAGTCGCGCGATCAGGTCGCGGTTGCGGCAATAGTCCGGTGGGTTGTCGGCTTGCTGGTGTTCGTCGAGCCAGATCGTGCATTCGTCCTGATGGCCGCACGAGCGGCAGCGGTCTACTGCACGATTGGTGACGGCCACATGGTCCGCCACGACTTTCAATTGTTTGTCGACGCCGAGCTTCTGCATCATGCGACCCATCAAAGCGGTCCTGGCGTCACCTGAAATCAGGTAATCGAGAAAGGTCATGTCGGTCACTCCTGTTTCTCGGCCATCATTGCGATGTTGGCGACCGCTGCATTGATCTCGGTCAACAGGCGACTCGCCCGGAACCATGAATCTGGCGTCCAGACCGCATGTGTCGGACTTGAAGTTCCCGATGCGGCTGGCGGTCAATACGACATGAAGCGGTTAATGCCGTTGTCTTCGATCAACGTGCGCGTGACGCCGCCGAAGGCCCATTCCCGCAGGCGACTATGGCCGTAGGCACCGGAGACGATAAGATCCGCATGGATCGAGCGCGCGAATGCCAGCAGCCGGTCACCATCAGCCTCGTCACCGATCAGTTCGGTTCGCGCCATGATGCCATGATGTTCGAGATAGACCGCGACGTCGGCGAGGCTGTCGCGGATGCTTTCGTGGCGGTCGGCATCTATGGTGGCAACGACAACCTCGTTGGCCTCGGCCAAGAAAGGCAATGCATCCGCTATCGCCCTTCGCGCCTCCCTGGTATCCTTCCAGGCGACCAGCACGGTCTTTGCCATGACATGTTCGACATTGCTTGCGGCGACGAGGACTGGCCGGCCTGTGCCGAGGGCAAGGCTGCCGATATCGACGGCGCGGTAGATATTTTCTCCCTCCTCGCCGCCGGTAACGATGAGGTCCGCCGCACGGGCGGAAACGCTGAGGAAGCGGGTCGGACTGCTGACCGCCTGCCCCATTCGCTGCTGACCGATGCCGGAACCAGCCTTTCGAATTCGGCCCGCAGTTCGGTAAGCCGCTTTTCGATCTCGGTTCGCTGAACCTGCATGATCTCGCCTTCGTAGACCATGCTGTTGCCGGTGGCGACCAGCGGCGGAACATCCGCTGCCGCCAGGCCGATAAGGTGCGCTCCGAAACGCTCGGCCAGTTCGACCCCCAGTTTCACAATGGGCGCAGGTGCTGCATCTATCGCAAGGTTTGCGATAATTGACCGCCAGTTGCATCCGAAGACTTCGCCCTCGATCCGTTTTGCGTGCGCGGCGAGGAGTGATAACTAGCCTTTGTTGCAGGCGTGCCGAACCCAGGGATCTCAGGTGAGCCAAAGCGAAGCGGGTATTTTGTCGGCCGGCGGGACGATGCTGAAATCAGTCTTGTCGCAAATGTTCGAGCAGGCTCCGGGCTTCATGGCTCTCATGCGTGGGCCGGATCATGTCTTCGAACTGACCAATGCCGCATACCAACGACTGATCGGCCACAGGTCGGTGATTGGAAAGTCGGTGCGCGCGGCCCTTCCCGAGCTCGAAGGTCAAGGCTTCTTCGAACAGCTGGACCATGTGTACAGGACCGGCGAGCCGTATAGGGGCCAAGGCGTGAAGGTAGCCCTTCGCAACAAGGACGATGGGCCGATAGAAGAGCGCATCCTGGATTTCGTCTATCAGCCGATCAAGATCGACGATAGTCGGGTCGCTGCCATCTTCGTCGAAGGCACGGATGTCAGCGAACTCTCCTTTGCGAACGCCGAACTTCGGCTGCGGGAGGATCATCTGCGTTCGATCCTGGCAACGGTGCCCGATGCGATGGTCGTCATCGACGAACAAGGCCACATCCAATCCTTCAGCACGGCCGCGGAGATGCTGTTCGGTTACAAGTCCGGCGAAGTCATAGGTCAGAATGTCAGCCTGCTGATGCCGGCACCCTATCGCGAGCAGCATGACGCCTACCTGCACCGCTATCTGACGACCGGAGAGCGCCGGATCATCGGACTTGGCCGCACCGTCACGGGAATGCGCAAGGATGGTTCCACCTTTCCGATGGAGCTTTCCGTCGGCGAGATGCATCCGGGAACCGGACGCTTCTTTACCGGCTTCTGTCGCGACCTGACCGAACGTCACCGGGCGGAAGCAAGAATACAGGAGCAGCAGCAGGAGCTTCTCCACATGGCACGATTTACCGCGCTCGGCGAAATGGCCTCGACGCTTGCGCATGAGATCAACCAGCCGCTCACCGCGATCACGAACTATCTCAAGGGCAGCCGCCGGCTGCTTGAGAAGAGCGAGGAAGAGAGCGCGCCGATGTTGAGGGAAGCTGTCGAAAAGGCCGCGGAACAGGCCTTGAGAGCAGGAGATGTCATCCGACACCTTCGCGACTTCGTTTCAAGAGGTGAAAGCGAGCGTCAGGTCGAGCGCTTGCCGGCATTGATCGAGGAAGCATCGTCCCTGGCCCTGGTAGGGGCAAGAGAAGCCAATGTGCGCGTCAGCTACAAACTCGATCCTGCAGCCGAACTGGTCTTGACCAACCGCATCCAAATTCAGCAGGTTCTGCTCAACTTGATGCGCAATGCGGTGGAGGCCATGCAGGGAGCACCGCACCGTGAGTTGCATGTGATGACCATTGCCAAGGACGACGGCATGGCCGAAGTGAGCGTGATCGATACAGGCACGGGCCTCGCGCCGGAGATCTCGGCCCAGCTTTTCCAACCTTTCGTCACCACCAAGAAGCAGGGTATGGGTGTCGGCCTCTCCATTTGCCGGACCATCGTCGAATCGCACGGCGGTCGTATCTGGGCCGAGGCAATGCCGTCTGGAGGAACCGCTTTCCGGTTCACCTTGCGCATCGTGGACAAGGAAGAGGTCCTCAATGGCCGGGAATGATGTTGTGCATGTGGTCGACGACGACGTCGAGGTTCGCAAGTCGCTCGGTTTTCTTCTGGCAACCGCCGACTTTGCCGTACGCCTGCACGAATCGGCGACAGCGTTTCTGTCAACGGCGACAAACACTATCGACGGCTGCATCGTGACCGATGTGCGTATGCCCGGCATAGACGGCATCGAGTTCCTGCGCCAACTCAGGACCCGCGGTCATTCGGTTCCGGTTATTGTCATGACAGGCCATGCCGATGTGGCGCTTGCCGTTCAGGCGATGAAGGAAGGAGCGGCGGATTTCATCGAAAAGCCGTTTGACGACGACATTCTGATCGATGCGGTCCGCTCAGCATTGGGCAATCGCAATCGGGTTGATGCAACGCACCCGCAATCCACGGAGATCCGCGGGCGTCTGTCAACGCTTTCGGAGCGGGAGCGGCAAGTGCTGGATGGGCTTGTGTCAGGTCTGCCTAATAAGACGATCGCCTATGATTTGGGAATCAGCCCGCGCACAGTCG
This sequence comes from Mesorhizobium sp. WSM4849, assembly GCF_055811385.1. Lineage (NCBI taxonomy): Bacteria > Pseudomonadati > Pseudomonadota > Alphaproteobacteria > Hyphomicrobiales > Phyllobacteriaceae > Mesorhizobium > Mesorhizobium sp. WSM4849. The sequence continues at coordinate 29,679 of NZ_JBVVPW010000010.1, read as the reverse complement.
AAATCCATCGCGCCAATGTCATGAGCAAGATGGCCGCCAGCAGCCTGTCGCATCTGGTTCGTATGGCGCTGATCGTGGACGCCAAGCACTAAGGTGATTGAGGAAGGGAATTGCAGATATCTGTCAGCGCTCTCTCCGCGTCCCAGTCGCGCCAATGGGTCGGGTGGATGTCGACATAGCTACCGGTCGCGGCATTCTTCCACCCATTGCATGTCTTCTTGCAGGGAAATACAAGCGCATGCTCGCCATCCTCGTCGAGGACGGCCAGTTCGAGATCGCGGTCGAACGGAGCGCTTAGGATCGGCTTCCACATCCCCCTAGGATGCGCAAGCTGGCAAGCCTCGCCTTGATTTGAATCATTTCCCGCGAACCAAATGCCACATCGCTGGCAGCCATGCGCGCTGCCGAACCGATCCCTTGATCGCGATCAATGTCCGCTTCGGCGGCATGATTATGACTCCTGGCTCAAAGCTGGCGAAACCTCCGCCCAGCGTAGCCACGAAAAAGCAGGAGATCACGCCAATGTTGATCCGCACACTTTCTACCCTGGAATGCACGAAATTGCTGATCGCCAATCGAGTCGGCCACTTGGCCTGCGCGAAGGATGGGCGGCCCTATGTTGTGCCTATCCACTACGCCCATGCGGACAATCATCTTTATGCGTTTTCGATGCCCGGCAAGAAGATCGAGTGGATGCGTGCCAATCCACTGGTTTCCCTTCAGGTCGACGAACGCGGCCAAGGGCGAGCATGGAGAAGCGTGGTGGTCGACGGCCACTATGAGGAATTGCCGGATCAGATCGGCTACATGGTCGAGCGCGATCGTGCATGGTCGATGCTGAGCAAGCATGTCGATTGGTGGGAGCCTGGCGCCTTGACGCCGGTCATACCTCCCGTTTCCGACAGCATGCCGCATGTATTCTTCCGGATCCGCATCGAACAATTGTCCGGCCGGCAAGCACTGGAATAGATTGTTACGCTCTAGATTTGCGCGCACACCCAGGCAATGAGTGGGAGACAAATCGTGGGTGGGTTCGCGACCACCTGACGATGGCCGCGGCTTGAAAGCACCACATCATGGATTCGCTCATAACCCGGCTCGGACTCGCCTTGGCAATAGGCCTGCTCGTCGGGCTGGAGCGTGGGTGGCGTGAGCGGGACGCGCCCGATCGCAGCCGGACAGCTGGCATTCGCACGTACGGCATATCCGGTCTGCTCGGGGGCATTCTCGCAGCGCTGGCCAACGCGCTCGGCGCGGTATCCGTGCTAGTCGGAGGGTTCATTGCTTTTGCCGCGATCTTCGCCTGGTACAAGGCGCGCGAGGCGGCGCATGACGAGGATTTCAGCGTCACAGCCGTCATCGCCGGCCTTGCTGTGTTCGCGCTTGGCGCGCTTTGTGTAGCCGGCGACGTTCGGGCTGCTTGCGCCGGAGGAGCAGCGCTCGCGGCGGTCCTTGCCAGTCGCGAGATCCTGCACTCTCTCTTGAAGCGATTGACCTGGATCGAGCTCCGCTCGGCGCTGATTCTGGCGGTGATGACCGCGATCGTTCTGCCCCTGCTGCCAAACCGGACGCTGGATCCATGGGGCGGCTTCAATCCCTGGGAGGTCTGGTTCCTTACGGTGCTGATGGCGTCGATATCGTTCGCTGGTTATGTCGCCGTTCGCGTTCTTGGAACCACGCGCGGTCTGCTCGTCAGCTCGATCATCGGTGCCATCGTCTCCTCCACAGCCGTGACCGTGGCACTTGCCCGCGACGCCACGTCGTCAAGCAATCCCCTACCGCTAGCAGGGGCGGCTTCGCTGGCAGCGATGGTTTCGTTGTTGCGCGTTTGCGTGGTGGTTTTGATCATCGAGCCAAGCATATTCGTCCCAGCCGGCATTCCCGCGATTGCTGCGGCGTTCGTCTTCGCGGCCTGCGGCGCATTTCTGTTGGCGCGCGGCGGCGGGGATCAAAAAGGTGGCGGGCTTACGCGTAATCCATTCGAACTGGGCCCATTGCTGATCTTTGCCGTGCTCTTCGCGGTTGTCGCGACCGCCAGCGCCGCATTGGCGGCTCAATTCGGCGGACGCGGCTTGCTGGCGAGCTCGGCGCTTGCCGGCACGTTCGATGTCGATGTCTCGGTGCTAAGCGCGTTGCGCCTGGTCAAACATTCGGTCCAGGTCGAGACCGTGGGCCAGGCGGTGCTAGCGGCGCTGGCGGCAAACGCGATCGGCCGGCTGTCGCTGGCGGTGTTTGCCGGTCCGATCAGGTTCTGGTTGCCGCTGGCCGGCGCAACCCTGCTGGCTGTCGCCGCCGGCTATTCCGCCATGGCGATACTGTCTGGCCTCTGAACTCATTCAGGTTCTCCGCCACGTCTGTGACTGGTCTAGGTAGTTTCCCGTAGGGACATAACCGAATTTCGTGAGCGACGGATTTGGGCGATTGCTGTTACACCGATAAACCGGGGAGACAGCCATGCACGCCTATACGACCTCCCGAATCGCAGCACAGTCACGGTCGCCAAAGCCGAACCCGCCGGAGGCATTCCATCCCACGCTGCTGCAGCCGCTCAGCTTCTTTGCCGCCGGTGCGGAAATCTATGCCCAGGGCGAAAAGGCCGGGGCCTTCTACCAGGTCGAGTTTGGCGCCGTGCGTATCTACCGCCTGCTTGCCGACGGCCGCCGGCAGATCAGTGCCTTTCACCTAGCTGGAGAGACTTTCGGCTTAGAAGCCGGGACAACGCATCATTTCTTCGCCGAAGCGATCAGCGCCACCGGTATCCGCGTCTTCCGCATTGCTGCCGGTGCTGACATATCGCATCAGTTGTTGCCGTTGGCCCTCAAGGGCCTGACAAGGGCGCAGGAACACCTCCTGGTCCTCGGCCGCCAGAACGCCATCGAGCGCGTCGCCGCGTTCCTGGTCGATATGGCGGAGCGCCAAGGGGGTCTGCGTCAGGTCGAGCTGCCGATGTCGCGCATGGATATCGGCGATTATCTCGGCCTCACCATCGAGACCGTCTCGCGGGTTTTCACTAAGCTGAAGGAGAAGGGCGTCATTCGCTTGCTCAACCTGCGCTGCGTGGAAATCGTTAAGCAGGACGCGTTGCGCGGTATGAGTGAATGAGTCCAACTCTGGTCATGACTTCAACTATGCTGTCTGCAGCGTATTCTCACCCGCCTTCGTCGTATTGCTGCTGGGCCTGCTGGGGGACGCAAATGGTCCCGACCGCGGTGGGTAGGCCCGGAGGTGTGCCGGGATGTTGATTTCATTGGCTTTCTCGTGGACCAAAATCAGAACTCTTCCCGTATCGTTCCGTATGGTTCCGCGACAGCCAAACAGTCGAAGATAGCGACCCTATTCCTCCCTCGCGCCAACAGCCGCCGATCTTGCCCTCATGGTGCAACAGGCCGGAGCGTACCGAACACCTCGCCGGCGCGCTCTATCGGATACTCGTTGATATGCAGCAGCGCGACGTCCATACAATCGCGCTGCAGGCGCTGCCTCGCCATAGATGGTCGCGGTATCGCGGCAGCGCGGCGCCACTCGCCGCCCAGGCGCCGATCCCGATGCGCGGTACCGAGCGGCCATCCCAAAGCTCCATCATCTGCATATCCGCCGCCATTAACTCAACGACGCAGGCTGGCGTGGCGGGCATGCTCGCGGATCTCTTCGCGAGAAATGCCAGCATCCACCAGTGTGCTGTCTGGGGCCTGCCTCAAGCTCGCGAGCGTCTGGCGATAGGCAAGCCAGCGGGCGAAACGGTGTCGAAGTTTATCGAACATGATCGTCTCCTTTGGCGCGCAGAAAGCCCGCGCGCCTGGGTTGGTCGAAAGCGCAAAGCATCTGCGCGAAGCGCTGCGCGATCGAAAGGATTGCGCTGGCTTCTTGGCCAGCCGAGGCGTTTGTCACTGTTGCTCCAAGCAGGATTGTCCAACGCCTCCAATGCCTGCATACTTGCGCGTGATGCCCGCTTCGCGCTACAGCCACGGTCGCAAGGAGTTTTTCATTTCTGCAAAATGGATATCGACTGGGACGATCTGAGGTTGTTTCTCGACGTTGCGCGGCTGGGTGGCTTGAGCGCAGCGACGGGCACCACGCGCCTCAGCGCAGCCACCCTTGGACGACGCGTCACCGCGCTCGAAAAGCAGATCGGCGAACCGCTGTTCGTGCGCCAGCAGACAGGCTACCGGCTGACACCGGTCGGTGAAGAACTGCTGCGGCGCGCCGAAGACGTCGAGGCAGCAATGCAGTCGCTGACCCGCTGGCGCGAGGGAAACCTGCCCGACCGCATTGTCCGCGTCTCGGCCGGACCATGGACCTCAGCCTTCGTTTCCGCCCATATCGGCGAGATCTGGACGGTCGATGACGGCATAAGGGTGGAGCTCGTCACCACCACCGACCGCGTCGACATCGGCCGCCGTGCCGCCGACATCGGCATCCGCAGCGAGCGCCCGACCGAGCAGTGGCTGGCCGGCCGTCAGAGCGGCAAGGTCGCCTACGCCATTTATTCCGGACGCCGCCTGATCAACGGCATCGCTGCCGGGTTGTTCGTCGGCGTCACCGGCGAAGCGGCAAACGTTGCCTCGGCGCGCTGGCTGCAAGCCCATCACGGCGACCGCATCGCCGTGCGCGGCAACAACACCCATTCGGTGCGCGAACTGGTGGCCGCCGGCGCCGGCCTTTCGATCTTTCCGTGCTTCGTCGGTGACAGCGATCCGCGGCTGGTTCGCGTCGCTCAGCCTATCCCCGAACTCGCAACCGACCAATGGATCGTCACCCATCACGAGGAACGTCACTCGCCGCCGGTACGAAAAGTCGCCGACCGGATTGCCGCCTTGATGCGGGCGCACCAGCCGCTGTTTCGCGGCGAGACGCCGATCCGGTAAGCCTCAGGCGTCGATCGGCCACCAGCTGAGCCGCATGTTGGCCCTCATGCCGGACTCCTGCGCCGTCAGGCCGAGGCCGTAATACTTCAACAGGGACTCGAACTCGCCATGCCGCTGCGTCCAGCCGCTATTCGCGGCACCGACCATCGAGCCCAGCGGACGCTTTGTTCCATTGCTGACCACCGTCAAAAAGAGCGCTGTTAACCAAATTTTCTAACCTGCCAATGCTTATTCGCGCGACTGAAGGGGTGAGGTGATCGATGTGCGATTCAAACATAAGCGCATTTCCGCTGCATCGGCGGCGGAAATTGGTCGAAGGGATCGCCCTGGTCCTGGAGTCCAAGAACGGGGAGGACGCGAACGCCTTCTGGCGCAACACCGCCAAGGCAATTCTCGTTCAACTATCCGAATCAGGAATTGCACCCGGGCTGGCCGAACAGGAAGTCGGAACGCTTCTTCATGCTGTCTTGGATGATATAGCCACCCGCAGTGCGGCGAAACTAGCACAATAGCATCGGCTGGCTCACGACGATGGATTGCCGCGTGGCACCACTGCATCCGTCAAATGCAAGGTTTCTCAATGCGGATGAAAAAATAGCCGCGTTCGTCGAAATCATGCCTCACCGTTGCAGACACCAGCATCAAGGGCTCGGATGAGCCCTGACGCCCCCTTACTGCGCAATCGGGGAGGAAATCCTGCGCATGGGCGCGATCACGCCCGGTCTATGTAGCTGCGCCCCACCCATGCGCGCCTATGACACGAAGAAGTCGTCCACTGTGAGGAATGTGCTCGGGTCCAGGGCGGCAAACTTGACAGTCGCCGCTCCTCCTGCCCCGTCCACATCGAACAGCAGATCGCCGGTCTCCTTGTCGTAAATGATGTGGTCGTTGTCATCGATGGCGTGCTTGCCGACGACGAAAACCGCAGCGGAAAGCGAGCCGGCCGACAGCCCGACGAATGCCGAGCTGTCCAGCCAGAACACATCGTCGAGCGCATTGAAGTCTTCTATCCTGTCGTAGTTCGCCGGCCCAAGTGCGTCGAACACGAAGACATCCCTGCCCCCCTCGCCGGCCAGCCGGTCGCGGCCGGCGCCGCCATTGAGGATGTCGTCGCCAGCACCACCTCGCATGTCGTCGGAGCCGGCGCCGCCGTCGAGGACGTCGTCGCCAGTGTCACCGCGGACGCCGTCTGCGCCCTCACCACCACTGATCTCGTCATCGCCAGCGCCGCCCTTCAGCCAATCGGTGCCCGCGCCTCCAATGATGTCGTCCGCGCCGGCGCCGCCGAACAGCTGGTCGTGGCCGGCACCGCCGTCGAGCGTATCGTTGAACGGGGTGCCGCTGATGCGGTCGCCCCCGCCCAGCGCGGCGACGAGCACGGCATGATCATGGCTTGCGTAGCTCGCGATGTTTTTGGCGTCGGTCAGGGTAATGGATTCGGCCGGCGGAGTGACGGTGATCGTAATCGTCGCCACATTGCTGTTGCCCTGGCCGTCCGTAGCGTAAACCGTAAAGCTGTCGGTGCCGATGAAGCCGGCCTCCGGTGTGTAGTCGAACAGGTTTCCGCTCAGAAAATCCGCATGATAGTGCAGGGTAGTGCCATAATGACCCTGGTGAAACGGGTAGTGGTTACCGTCGAAACTCGTCTCCTGCTCCAGGGTGCCGCTGTCCGGCCCGTCAAAGACGATAAAGTTCAAGAGATCGTAGTCGGCATCTGTCGCGCTGAACTTGACGTCATCGAGAGATTGCGCCTGCGAAATCGACAAGTCCAGGTCGGCAACGGTCGGCGCGTGATTAACGAAGGTGTCGGACTGAAGCACGCCCCCTTTCAAGATGATCTGGTGCTGACCGTATTGGGTGTTTTCGCCGCCGAAATATTCGTTCGCCCCGATCCATGTCACCGTGAGGTCGTCGGGGCTGTCGGCGCTGATCGAGACGATCTGGACCGACTGGAAGGCCGCCTGGTCGGACACGGTGCGAAGAAAATTGCCTTCGTTGTCGAAGACCTGCGTTTCCACTGTCGTCCAGGTTTCGGTCCTGCCCTCATGGGTGAAGCTGGTGATGGTGAAGAAGCCGTCGAAGACATCGACCGAAGCCAGTTCGATCCCACCGAAAGGGAAATCCGGCTTTGCGCCTATCGGTCCGATTACGTCGCCGTCTGTTTCCGTGATGCTGAAAAGGACCGAGTCAGGGGTCGGATTGGGATTCTCGGGTTCGTTCCATACGATGAGCTCACTGCCATTGCTTAAGGTCGGCATCTTCCTTACCTTTGCGCCTGGACGTGCTGCGGATGCCCCCAATTCCAACAGTAACATGTTACGCGAGACGGATCGGTGACAAACCCAGCCGCCCTTCGCCTTCTTCGAATGTGGTTAATTCACTTTCTGGCGGCGCCATGCTGAATGGTCGATGGGAGTGACCCAATAGATCTAGCGGCTGCCGCCGCATATTGGGAATGCTTGTCGCCGGCGTGTGCCTACGACAGCTCGTTGTCGCCTTTCCTTCTCCGCTGATGTCATGAAACTTGATCCTGCTCCGATGGACTCAGGAAGCAGATCCGGGCGCTTATGCATACGTGCGGATGGACGTAGGAATCATCGGGCCCGACGACGCCTGCGGTGGCGGTACACCAGAACGTCGCGGTCGAACTGTAGCCTGCGTCGAAGCTGACGCCGCTCCCATAACCCGTTCCCGGCGCACCCTTGGAGCGCAGCCGTCGGCAGACCATGGGCACCGGGTGCTGCAACTGCGAAGTTTCCAAGCCCATTTTGGACGACCCCAAGACAGCTAGCCCGCCGCGGCGGCAGCCAAGATCGTGCGGCGAACGACGGTCTCCAGGACAGGCACCTTGTAGCCGTTCTTAGGCAGCGGAGTAGCATCCGCCACGGCAGCATGGGCTGCCTGTCGCGCCAAGTCGTCAGTAAGCCTGTTACCAATGAGGAGACGTTCGCTTTCGCTCGCGCGACGAGGTGTTGGCGCGACCCATCCCATGACGATCGAGGCATTTTGCACGGTCTGGCCCTCCGTCGTCAAAACCACTGCCACATCGCAGATCGGCCAGTCATAGCTTTCGCGCTCGGTTTGCTTGTGGTAAGCGGCTTTCGCGCCGGCGCTCAACGGCGGAATGGTCACGCGCGTCATGACTTCGCCAGACTCGATCCTGGTGTCGTTGGCGCGTTGCATTTCGGGTGGCAACAAGAAATCCGAGAGCTTCACGACGCGTGAGCCGTTGGAGCCGCCGGCAAGTTCGACGCTCGCGTTATAGGCGACCAGCGCCGTCGCCGGCGTGGAGGCGTGGACCATCGCGTTTTTGTCATTGTCGAAAATCGCATGATGCTGGTTCTCGTCAGCGCCGCTGCTCTCCATCTCATCGGCACCTTCGCCATGGAAATGATCATGCCGAAAATACCAGCAGCGCGGCCGCTGCAGCAGATTGCCGCCGATGGTGGCGGCGTTGCGGACCTGCGGCGTCGCCGCATGGGCGGCGGCGTCCGACAGCGCCACGTAGCGCGAGTGGATCCGCGGATCCTTGTCGATGCGATCGAGCGTCACCAGCGCACCGAGCGTCAGCCCGTTTTCCGTGTCGATCTCGTCGAGGCCGCGGATGGTCTTCAGATTGACAAGCCGCGCCGGCGCCAAAATCCCTTCCTTCATCAAGTCGAGAAGGTCAATCCCGCCTGCCTTGGCGATAACGGGTTTTTGCTCAGTGCTTTCGGCAAGCAGATCGGCTGCCTGCTCGACCGTCGTGGCATCGGCCCATTCGAAGCTGTTCATGGCCATGCTGGACTCCTTCTTGCCGATCTCAGGCGCTGAGCGCCGCCAGCACATTTGCCGGATTCATCGGCAAAGTGCGGATCCGCTTTCCGGTGGCGTTGTAGAATGCATTGGCGATCGCGGCGCTGGTCGCCACATTGCTTGCCTCCGCGATGCCTCGCGCGTCGGTCGACGACTGCGCCCCGATCTGCTCGATGAGCAGCACCTCGATCTCCGGAGTCTCGCGTGATCCGACCATCTTGTATTGATCAACGTTGGCGTTGAGCTGATGGCCGCTCGCCGCGTCCATGATGCGGTCCTCGTAAATCGCGTAGCTGACACCCTGGATGATGCCGCCGATCACCTGGCTCTCCACCAGCTTCGGGTTGATCGGTCTGCCGCAATCGCTGGCAGCTACGACGCGCTCGACCTTGACGACGCCGGTCTCGACGTCGACCGCCACCTCGGCGAACTGGACGCCGCCCAGCCCGTGGCGGCTGATGGAGGTCTCGCCGGATAGCGCAAAACCCTCATAATCGTCGTGGCGCTTGGCGAGTTTTGAGATTTCGCCGAACTTGGCTTCCTTGGCTGCTTCCTTGAGCGGCCTTGCGGCTCCCTCGTTGCCGCGGACGCCCACTTTACCGTCAGCGAAAAAAATGTCGTCGGGATCGGCATCGTCGAAAAGCGGCGCGAGGCGAGCCGCCAGATCGCGTGCCGCCTCATATGCGGCATTGCGGGCCGGCGCAGTCACGGACGCCGTTACCCGGCTGCCGCCGGACGGCGGCCCCCACGGAAAGCGCGTGTCGCCGATATAAACACCGATGTTCTCGGCATCGAGGCCGAACTCTTCGGCGACGACCTGGGCAAGCACCGTCCGGGTCCCGGTGCCGATATCCTGTGCGCTGTTGTAGACAGAAACCGATCCGTCATCGGCGATCCTTACCTCGACGGTTGTCGGAGGGCTGACGACATACACCCACTGCGCCTGCGCCATTCCCATGCCGCGCTTGACAGGGCCCGCGTCGGAGTTTGGCGGACGTCGTCGGTCCCAGCCGAACCGCTCGGCCGCGATCTTGCGTTCATGTGCGCGGGCAAGCATGTCGTCGGTGGGCTTTGTGTCGATGCGATCGCGCAGCATCAGCGGGTCGAGTTGCAGCCGATCCGCAAGTTCGTCCATCGCCTGCTCGAGCGAGAAGATTCCCTGTACCTGGCCAGGAGCCCGGAAAGCCGCGCACGGACCGGCGTTCGTGAATACGTCATACTGCTCGGTACGCATGTTCGGGCACGGATAGAGCGCGTTGTAGCAGAAGCCAATGCCGGCACCCCCCGCGATGCCACCAGTACCCCAGCTTATGACGTCAATTGCCGTGAGCGTGCCATCTTGTTTGGCGCCGATCCGCACCCTCTGCAGGCTGTTCGGGCGATTGCCCGCCGAAACATGCTCTTCACGGCGGTCCAGCATCATGCGCACCGGCGCGCCGGCCTTTTGCGACAAATGAATGGCAAGGAGGCCGAAATTATTGATCCCATATTTGGCGCCGAACCCGCCGCCGGTGAAGTCGCTGATCACCCGGATCTTGCTCTTGGGCAGATCGAAATATTCCGCAGCCTCGTCGCGCACGCTGTGCGTGTGCTGGGTGGAGGCATAGATAGTCAGTTCGTTGTCCCGCCAATCCGCGACGATGCCATGTGTTTCCATCGGCACATGCGTCTGAACCTGAGTGCGATATTCGGCCTCGATGACGACGTCGGCCTCCGCCAGGCCCTGGTCGATATCGCCCGTGGGAGTCATGCCAGGCATACCGAAGTTGGGGCCGCGCACATTGCCCTTCTGCGGCAAGCCTTCCGGCGCACCGCCGCCGCCGGCCGTCGACGGCTGCTCCACCGGTCCGGGAAAGACAATCGGAGCCTCATCGTCCATTGCAGCCGCGAGATCGCTTACGTGCGGCAACCGCTCGTATTCGACCTTGACGAGCTTCGCGGCTTGGTCGGCGATCCGCTGCGTCTCGGCCGCGACGGCGGCAACGGTCTGGCCCGCGAAGCGGACGATCGGATATTTGTTGCTGGCCTCGGCTTCCGAATCGCGAAGTCTGGCAGATTGCAACAGAGTCTCAAGCACATGCACCGCGCGGACGCCGGGGTAACTCTCCGCGGCGGAGGTATCGATCGAAATCACCTTGGCATGCGGCCAAGGGCAGACGACCTGCCGTGCATACAGCATTCCCGGCAACTGAACATCGAATGTATATTTCGCGGTTCCTGTCACCTTCTGCACCGCGTCGAGCCGCCGGATCGGCTTGCCGATGGAGCGCAGTTCAGCGTTCACCGGCAGCTGCGGCGGTTCGTCGGCAGGCACCTGCCGGGTGACTTGCCTCGTCTCCTGCCCGACGATGCCGTAGAGCAAGGACTGGGGGCGCAACGAAGGCTGATCGATCGGTGCCTGGTTGTCGGTAGCCATCAGGTACCCCTCCTTCGATTCTCGTTTGCGACCGCGAGCACCGCCGCAAAGATGTTCGGATAGGTGCCGCAGCGGCAAAGGTGGCCGCTTATCGCGGCCTTCACGTCTTCGATGCCGGCGTCGGGTTTGCGATTTATGAGCGCTGCGCAACTCATAACCATTCCGGGCGTGCAGAACCCGCATTGAAGGGCGTCGTGCTCAACGAACGCCTGCTGCACCGGATGAAGCTTGTCGCCCTCGGCCAGTCCCTCGATCGTGGTGATGCTCCTGCCCCGGGCGTCGAGCGCCAGCGTCATGCAACTGCTGGCGGGCTGACCGTCGAGCCAGACCGTGCAGGCAGAACAGGCTCCACGATCGCAGCCGATTTTGGTGCCGGTGAGGCCGAGGTGATTGCGCAGGATATCAACCAGCGTGGTGGCCGGTTCCGCCTGCACCGGGACTCGTCGTCCGTTTATCGTGAGATCGATTGGGATCGGACCAGGGCCAAGCACTTCGTTGGCATCGTCCTGCATGGAACTATCAACGGCTGCCTGCGCCGCCCCTGCTTCCATCAACGCTGCCCCCACGGCCGACGTGCCGCCGTGCTTCAGGAAAGTCCGACGAGATATGCCCGATCTCGCGAATCCGTCCGTACCGTGACTGCGGCTCGATTCCGCCATGCTGTGCCTCCGGATTTTACTATGGTGGTCACCAAACTATGGTGATCGTCCCATCAAGCTCTGTTTGGATCACAACCAAGCTAGGGGACCGCTCGGTTCCCGCCAGACGCCATCACAACGAAGTGACATCACGAAGATCGAGAGGCTCGCCATGCCGTCGGGTCATGACTTCCGGTTCCGCAAGGGCGCGTCGCGTCGATCGGTTTCGCTGCACCGCCAAGGCAACACGAGCCGCTAACGCCATAGTTAAATTTCGAATGGCGCACTTCATGGCGAAGTTGCGAAGTTGTCCATAAGGCATTGATATTGAAAGATTTTGGTGAGCCCGGAGGACGTGCTCGTAATATTGATTCCATTGACTTTCGTGGGCCAGATTTGGAAATCTTCCCGTATTGTGCCGTACAGTTCCGCGGCTTGCCACGAGACCGAAACTCTCAGCTACTTCTCAGCTGGCAACACATATCGACAACCGATAGGGTCAAATTGGCTACCCCTGCTCGTAGAAAAGAACACGACCCACTGGCAGAAGCTGATCGAAATAGTCGAAGTCGCGCACATTGCGTGTGAGAACGATGCAGCCGCGTTCCAGCGCCTGGAGATATAAGCTCGCATCGTTCAGCAGGGCTGGGCTCTCGCCGCGGGCAGCGCCTGACAGACGCGTCACCAAGCCGGCTAGCATTCCGGCCTCGCCCATGGCGGTCTCCGATGGGGAAAAGAGCCGGTGGCCGGGTATGTCTTCGAGGGTGCGCCGGATTTCGCGTAACACGGTCTTCGTGGCCGGGTGCAACGGATCGAGGCGGCCGAACAGGTGCGTCAGCTCAGCCAGGCAAACGGTGGAGTGATTGACAATCCGGGACTCAAGCAGTTCGTCCACGCTTACGGGAGAGCGCCCTTGGAGTACGTCGATATAGACGCAGGTATCGAGCAACAGCTCAAGGCCAGCTGAAATCGGCTTCCGAAGAATAGGCAGATCGGCGGCCGAGCGGCGTTGGATAGTGTCTGTGGTGCGTTGCGGCTTGATCCGCCGCAGCGCACGGGACAGATCAAAACTCAAGGTCGATTTCTTTCGCGACCCGGCCCTTCCGGCGGACGAACTTCACCCCAAAGTCGTCCTCAAGCGCGACCTTCGCCAAGGCGTATTCCAGTAGCTCTGTATCGGTGGTAATGCCGGACTTTTCCTTGGCAGCCGCTATGAGGTCGCGTCGAATCCGACCGCCGATCCGGCCATTCTCGCCTTCAAGCAGCCCGAGCTGCCGCGCCGTATCAATGACCGTTCGCCGCCGCAGACTTGCCTGAACCGGTGGCGGCTGAGTTTCATGGGACGACTTCAGCATCAAAAATCTCCTTGTCAAACAAAATAGCGATTCTGGCCAACAGATTCAAGATGCGGACTGTTGATCCGCGCTCACCGCCGCGCCTGCAGCAGTTCGGACTGGTTTGAAACCTCCCCTGAAGACTGATCCGGAGCGGCAAGCGCCGCCTCCGCAGCCTCGATGATTCGACTTGCAAGTGGAGTCCGTTTCTTCCGACTCATCGCCCTGTGGCCAGGTTTGCTGTTCCCGCAAACGCAGGTAAGCCTTCATCCCCCCAGCGCCGATACATGTTCCAGATCCTGCCGGCGCTGTTTCGCGCGTCGCTCGTAACTGGCCTGGTTCTTGGTCGCGATCAACGTGTGCGGGCTGCCGCGCCTTTCGGTGGCGAGGTCAAGGTCGCACGCGGCGTTTCGGACGCTCTCCTCGACGTGGGTCCGCCGGTTCTGGGCCGCCCTTAGGCGCCATTGCTGTTGATGAGGGGCAATCAGAAATGCGCCGAGTGCGCGACAGTCGTCGCATGTGCATTTGAGCGGATTGGTACGCGACCAGTCCCGTGGAGCCTCCAGCGGCAGCGCGATGCGACCGCGCAGATGGTCGAGAGCCGCCTCACGCAGCCGGCCGACGGCCGGCCATGCCATGCTCTGCGCCCGCTTGGCGAAGGCCAGTGCCGCCGGGACCAGCACCGCGTCCGGCGTGTAGGTCCGGGGCCAGGCCAGCAAGTTCTCGATCGCGCGCCGCGAGCCCGGCGTCGATCTTGCTCGTCGCCGTCAGGAGATCGACGACGAAGCCAGGCCGTACGGACGCAGGTCGCGTCCAGGGGTCGAGCTTGGCACGTTTGGCCGGGTCACCCGGCAAGACGTCGATCAAAGCTGCGCCGATCTTCGCCGCGTCGCCAACGGACTCGGTCGGCGCCGCTACGCAACGCAGCAGCAAGTCGCCGCAGGCGCCGAGATGGGCCGCGGTATTGCGTCTGACGATCTCGACCAGCAAGTCCGTGGCCCGCCGTGGCGGAAGAAGTGCGGCGGCGCGCACGATGGCGTCGTTATCGGACGCCGCGTAATGGCCGTTGGCAGAAAGCTCCGCAAGGAGCTCATCGATGCGCGCCGCGTTGCCCAGCCGGACCTGCAGGTCGAGCATCCGACCAGCGGCGGTATCACTCTCCCCGCGCCATGTCTCACGGGGCCAGGAGCGCAGCATCTGTCCCGAAAGCTCATCAGCCTCCCCCACACCTGTCGCTTGACGGCGATGTCGCTCGTCTCCCAGCGCTTCGCCAGATCTTCGAGATACGGCAGCGTCGCCCCGTGGCCGGCTTGGTTAAGCACCGCGAGCCGCCGCGCGCGCGGCCACAGCACCAGACCGGCGCGGCGATACGCACGGTCGAAAGAGGCGCCCTCGTTGCCCGTCGCCTCATGGAAATGCTGCTCGTCCGGCGCAAGATCTTCGAACGCATCGGGCGGACAGAGCTCCTCCTCATCGAATGGAAAATCCTGAAACCCGATCTCGCCGCCGTCCGGACGCCGCCACGCGGACAGGGTCAGCGAGCTCTCGAAAACTTCGGCGACTTCGAATTCTTCATCGCCCTCGTCGTCTCGATCCCAGCGCCTGCGGCGATAATTGCCGGTGTGTTCGGCGCTGCCGCTCTCCTCGATCGATACCAGGACAAGATGGAGATCGCACTCCGCCGCCGCTGCCGCCTCGATCAACACCGACGCCACGCCCGCATCGGCCCCCTTGAGGGCGTCGAACGACAGCTCCGCCGGCGTGTAGGCATGCTCGAGCGGCACGATCAGCTTGTCGGGCTCGTCCTCGACGCCCGCCCACCCGCGCAGCAGGTCCGCGACGTGCGCCTCGACCGCGCGATAGTCGGGCGCCGGCAGCGAGCGTCTCTTGCCGAGGAAGCGCAAATTATAGACGAGGATCAGGCGATGTCCGGTGATGACCGGGCGCACTTCATGCAAGCAGTCTGCATAGAAGGCGGCGAATCCAATTTCCGACGGATCTTCGGGGTGCAGATCGAACATCACCTCTCGACCCAGGTGCCGCACGACCAGCTCGCCGCCACGATGAGCAGAGGGAAGCACGATCACCAGGGTCGCGAACATGCCGGGCGTCTTTTCGGTGTCCCGGTGATTAAGGAAGAAGCTGCCGGCGTCATAGACGAGAAGCTTGTAGAAGTCCGCCGCGACCGGCTCTTCGACGCCAAGGCCGCGGGCCGCGTCGGTGACGAGCTCGGCCAGCGTCGTCTCCCAACTACGCCCGCCGATCTGGATCCTGCGCGGGTCGATCTGCCAGGTTCTGCGCACGTCGCGATCGAGCACCGTTTCCTCGCCGCGTCCATGGGGTGCGGCCTCGGCTACGGCGACCAGCCGCTCGGCCTGCGCCTCCGGAAGCGGGAAGGCGATCCTGCCCACGCCCTCCACGTCGATCGTCGGCATGAAGATTTCCCGCAGGCCACCGACGCAGAAGTCGCCGGGGCGCTCGACCGAGCGCAGGCAATCAGGCAGGGCGGCGGCAATCGACGACATGAGTACTCCCGACAGTCTGGAAAATGAACACAGCGTATGGAAAACCTTACCTAGACCCGGCGCGTCGGCCTCTCAAGAAATTTGCACAGCAAAGACACCCGATACTTGTCGTTGCGCTTTATCTGAGAAATGGCCCTCCTCGTTCATCAAAACTCGGATATCAGACTCAGCAGCGCTGTGGAGCGCCCAATGAAGGGCCACGATAGAGAATTTCCGCGGCGCAATGGACGGACAACGGCTTCTGGCAGCTCGCGCAGCCGGCATCGCGGAAGCGACTATGATGCGCCTTCGAGAATGTCGAATGGTCCGGCAAATCGCCTTCCAGGCCGAGCTGGCAAAAGCCACCGCAAGGCCGGTTCAGATGCGCCTCCTACCGAGCCGCCGCTCCGGGCGGATGCCGAAGCAGTAGCCGACGATCAGCATGCGGATCAGCAGCTCCGAGTCGATCGAGGGGTTCGAGTCCAAATCGTGGCGCCAAAGCAAACAAGAAAATCTAGCAAATCAATGAATCAAAGCTTTTGGTGGGCCCGGAGGAGGTTTGGGAACCATGAAAAATCAAGTACTTGGAAATCAGGGGGACTGCCGAGTGTTCAAATCTGCTCCAATGTTTTTTAATGTTTCTGCCCCACTATAGCGATGAACGCCTCGCTCAGGTTCACGCGTGAGCGAGGAAATCCTGCCGGTGTTTCAGTCTCACATGAGGGGTCGCGGTAGCGTCACTTCTCTAATTTCAGAGTGCATCCTTCACGATTGTCACGCCACAGCAGCACGCTTCCGATAAGGTGCTTGACCGGTTCGACCTCACCCTCGTTCGCGCCATACATGCGCCGCTTATCGACGATCTTTTTTCCAAACTGCAGGAGAGACGAGCGGACGTGCGGTTGTCACGTCCCAGTGCTATGCGGGTGGTGCAATAGCGTTTTCGGAGTGTAGCAAATGTCCAATCTGCCGATTTCATCGAAGCCTATATCGCCGCCTATAACCGCAGAATGAGAAGCAGGTCGGACCTCTGCGAGAGCGGCCCTGTTCCTCCCGACAGAACCGCCGCACGTCGGGATGCGCAATGGCTCGTCAGATCCGCTTTAGCTCGAGCGCATGGCGATGCCTACGCAGCGGATAAACGCGAGATGTGCGTTCGCGCTCCCCGGTTAGCCGCTTCCTTGTCAAGGTTGATGATGTTCGATGTTTGTTCTATAGCAAGCTGTCGGTTGTGGTGGTCAGTTCAAAAAATTGATTTGTGCGGCACACCCGCTGCCTAGATGTTACGGACTTCGCATGAAGGGCCGATTACGAGGGGTAACCATGGTTCACACTGCACGCCTCCGCCACGATTCTCTGGCCGCCCCCTCCAGCAGAAACGTCCCGGCAAAATGGCTCGCCGCCGCGGCCTTCGCGGCGATCGGCTTGCTCGCGGCCCCGGCCGCACAGGCGCAGGAAGCGCCTCCCGCGCCCGTCGTCACGGTAGCCAAGCCGCTGGTGCGCGATATCGTCGAGGACGATGAGTTCGTCGGCCGTTTCGAAGCCGTCGACCAGGTTTCGCTGCGCTCTCGCGTCGGCGGCTATCTCGACCAGGTCCATTTCCAGGACGGTACGCTGGTCAAGCAGGGCGACCTCCTGTTCACCATCGACCAGCGGCCGTTCAAGGCGGCGCTGAACCAGGCGCAGGCGCAGGTCGACTCGGCCAAGACCCTGGTCGAATTCAGCAAGATGCAGTTCGAGCGCGCCGAGACCCTGTCGCGCGAAGGCAACATACCGGTTTCGACACTGGACGACCGCCGCCGCGAATATCTCGCCGCCCAAGCGCAACTGGACGGCGCGGAGGCGGCACTTGAAAACGCAAGTCTCGATCTCGAATTCACCGAGATCAAGGCGCCGTTTTCCGGCCGGGTCGACCGCCGGCTCATCTCGCCGGGCAATCTGGTGCAGGCCGACCAGACCGTGCTGACCACCATCGTCTCGATCGACCCGATCGACTTCTATTTCGACATCGATGAGCGGACCTACTTCGCTTATGCGCGCGACGCCCGCGAGCGCGGCGGCGTCATGCAGGAGGGCGCCGGCGGCGTCGATGTTGTCGTCCGTGTCGCCGACCGTGATGAAGCGACGTTCAAGGGCAAGCTCGACTTCGCCGAGAACCGTCTGGACGAAGCTACCGGCACGATGCGGGCCAGGGCGCGCTTCGACAACAAGGACGGCGTGCTGCAGCCGGGCATGTTCGGCCGCATCAACGTGCCCGGCTCACTGCCGCATCCGGGCGTGCTTCTGCCTGACGAGGCGATCGGCGCCGACCAGAACCGCCGCATCGTCTTCGTTGTCGACGAGGCAGGCCTGATCTCGGCCAAGCCGGTCCGCACCGGCCCGCGCATCGACGGCTATCGCGTTATCCGCGAGGGCCTCACCGGCGAAGAGACCGTGGTAATCAACGGGCTGGTGCGAGTGCGGCCGGGCGTCACCGTCAAGTCCGAGATGACCAATTGCCGCCCAAGGTTGAAGCCGAAGGGCAGACGCAATGAACTTCGCCCATTTCTTCGTCAACCGCCCGATCTTCGCGGTGGTGCTGTCGATCGTGCTCGTGCTCGTCGGCGGCATCGCCTATACGCAGCTTCCGGTCGCCCAATATCCCGAAATCGCGCCACCGACCATCGTGGTGCGTGCCTCCTATCCGGGCGCCGACGCCGAGACGGTCGCCGCGACCGTGGCGACGCCGATCGAACAGGAAATCAACGGCGTCGAGCACATGCTCTACATGTCGTCCTATTCCTCCGGCGAAGGCTCGATGTCGCTCACCATCACCTTCCGCCCCGGCACCGATCTCGACGCGGCGCAGGTGCTGGTCCAGAACCGCGTCTCGATCGCCGAAGCGCGCCTGCCGGAAGAGGTGCGCCGGCTCGGCATCACCACGGCGAAAAGTTCGCCCGACCTGATGATGGTCATCCATATGCTGTCGCCCGACGACACATATGATCAGCTCTACGTCTCGAATTATGCGCGTTCGCGCGTGCGCGACGTCCTGCTGAGACTGGACGGCGTCGGCGACGTGCAGATCTTCGGCGAGCGCGAATATTCGCTGCGCGTCTGGCTCGACCCGGAAAAGCTGTCCGCCTACGGCATGACCGCAGGCGACGTAGTCCAGGCGCTGCGCGACCAGAACGTCCAGGTGTCGGGCGGCTCGATCGGCGCGCCGCCGATTGGCGACGGCTCGGCCTTCCAGTATACGGTCACCACGCAAGGGCGCTTCGAAGACGCGCGCGACTTCCGCTACGTCATAGTCAAGTCGACCGAGGACGGCCGCTTGATCTCCCTGCAGGACGTGGCGCGCATAGAGCTCGGCGCCAGGGACTATGTCACCAATTCCTATCTCAACAACAAGGCGGCGGTGGCGCTCGGCATCTTCCAGCGGCCGGGCACCAATGCCTTGGCCTCGGCGGAAGAAATCCAGGAGACCATCGCGGAGCTTTCGGAGGATTTCCCGGAGGGGCTGGCCTACGAGATCATCTACAATCCGACCGAGTTCATCGCCGAATCTATCAACGAGGTCTATGTCACCATCGCCGAGGCGATCCTGCTGGTGGTGATCGTCATCATCGTGTTCCTGCAGTCGTGGCGCATGGCGATCGTGCCGATCGTGGCGATACCGGTCTCGCTGATCGGCACGCTTGCCGTGCTGCTCGCCTTCGGCTTCTCGCTCAACATGCTCACTCTGTTCGGGCTGGTGCTGGCGGTCGGCATCGTTGTCGACGACGCCATCGTGGTTGTGGAAAATATCGAGCGGAACATCCGGCTGGGGCTCGCTCCGCGCGCCGCTGCGCACAAGACCATGGATGAAGTGGGAAACGCGGTCCTCGCGATCTCGCTGGTGCTGATCTCCGTCTTCGTTCCGGCGGCTTTCATTCCCGGGATTTCCGGCCAGTTCTACCTGCAGTTCGCCATCACCATCGCGGTCTCCACCGCGATCTCCGCATTCAACTCGCTGACGCTTTCGCCGGCTCTCGCTGGCGTGCTTTTCAAGCCGCACATCGAGGAACATTCGAACTTCTTTCTGGCAAGGTTCGGCCGCGCTCTGGCGAACGGGTTCAACAACGGGTTCGACAGGATGGCGGACGGCTATGCGTGGCTGGTGCACAGACTGGTCGGCACGACTCTGGCGCTTGCCGCCATGCTGCTCGTCTTCGCAGGCCTGCTCTACGCGACCTATCACATGCTACAGACGGTGCCGCGCGGCTTCATCCCGAACATGGACCAGGGTTATGCGATCGTCGTCGTGCAATTGCCGGAGGGCTCTTCGCTCGCCCGAACGGACGCAGTCATCCAGAAGGCGTCGGATATCATCCGCGAGACGCCGGGTGTCGCCAACGCCGTCGCCTTCGCAGGATTCAACGGCGCGACATTCACCAACGCCAGCAATTCCGGCGTGATCTTCGCGCCATTCAAGAGCTTCGAGGAACGGCTCGAGAGCGGCGATACTTCCGACAAGATCATCGGCACGCTGTTTGGCAGCCTGCAAAGCATCCAGGAGGCCTTCATCATCGCGCTGCCGCCGCCGCCAGTGCGGGGCATCGGCAACTCCGGCGGCTTCAAGATGATGCTCCAGGAGCGCAACAGCGCCGACATGCGGCCGATTCTGGCGCTGGCCAACGAAATCGCCGGCAAGGCCAACCAGACGCCAGGGTTGATGGGCGTCTTCACCACCTTCTCGGCCTCCAGCCCGCAATTCTTCCTGGCGATCGACCGCGACAAGGCGCGCATGCTGAACGTGCCGATCCCCAACATCTTCGAGACGCTGTCGATCAATCTAGGCACCGCCTATGTCAACGATTTCAATGCCTTCGGTCGCGTCTACCAGGTGCGGGCGCAAGCCGACCAGGCTTTCCGCATCGATCGCGACGACATATTGAAGCTGAAGGTGCGCTCGGCGGCCGGCGACCTGGTGCCGCTCGGCACACTGATCGAGATCCGCGACGTCACCGGTCCCTCGCTCGTGCAACGCTACAACATGTATGTCTCCGTGCCGCTTCAGGGCAATGCAGCGCCGGGTGTCGCCACGGGCACGGCGCTCGACCTGATGGAGGGGATCGCAGCCGAATCGCTGCCGCAGGGCACTTCCTTCGAATGGACTGAACTCGCCTTCCAGGAGCGGCAGACCGGCAACACGGCGGTCTTCATCTTCGGCCTGTCGGTTCTGTTCGTCTTTCTGGCGCTCGCCGCGCTATACGAAAGCTGGATTACGCCCTTCGCCATCGTGCTTATCGTCCCGCTCAGCGTGCTGGCCGCCCTCCTGGGCGTCGCCTTCCGCGGTCTCGACAACAACATCCTCGTGCAGATCGGGCTGATCGTGCTCGTCGGCCTGGCGGCGAAGAACGCGATCCTGATCGTCGAGTTCGCGCGCCAAGGTGAGGAGCGCGGCCTTGACGCCGTCGAGGCGGCTGTCGAGGCCTGCCGGCTGCGGCTGCGGCCGATCCTGATGACGGCATTCGCCTTCATCCTGGGCGTGGTGCCGCTAGTGATCGCCAGCGGGCCTGGCGCGGAAATGCGCCAATCGCTCGGCACGGCCGTGTTCTCCGGCATGCTGGGCGTGACGTTGTTCGGCCTCTTCCTGACGCCGGTCTTCTACGTTGCTCTGCGCAGGACATTCCGGCGCAGGCGGCCTGAAGCCGGCCCGACCCTGGCTTCCGAGAGCGGCGCAGCCGAGTAAACGCCGAGCCGATGAGGCGCCGGGTTCAGGCTGGAGCCGGACCGGCGGGTTCCTGGATCTCGCGGAGGGATGGATCGGCGATCCATCCCTCGAGCGGATCGAGATGTTCCGGCGCGCCGTATCGCTCGCTTCGCATCGTCCACGCCCAAGGCGGTTAAACGCGAAGACATGGCGGTGGTTGCATGAACGTGCATCATTGTGAATTCAGAGCGCCGCTGCCCGACTCGAACGGCCATGCAGGCCTTAGCCGCCGCCAAGATCCGGGACGTCGATGCGGTCGAGCAAAGGCGCGAGGCGCCGTTTCGTGGCAGCATGCCCACGTTGCATGCGTGAAAGGGGCTACCCGCTCGAGTTGCCCTTCCAAGGCTAAGGACAGGCATCACGAAACGGATGTGGTGAGAACGCCACATGCAGCAACCGAACAACCCGCCGCACATCGTGCCGATGCGGAGGCGCCACGAGCGCGGCCCTACTGATGCCGCGCGAGCCGGTCTATGGGTGCGTTTGCTTCGGCCAAACTAACCAGCGCTTGCTCGACTTTTTGAGCCGAGGCTTCAGTGCGCTTGATGTGCCGGATCATTTGCTGCCTCAACCGCGCGAGCCTTTCCGCGCGATATAGATCGCCGTATCTCGCAGTTTCAAGGTGGAGGGTCGCGAGCCTCATGGGCGACGATTCCGATTATCTAGCAGTGGAAATTCGCGAATCCGCCTTTCGTTCCGATGTCCGATCTTGCCTCGCAAAGGCTGGCCGGAGGGCCGCGACGAATGAGCCGCATCCCTGCCAAAAGAGAGATCGTCCGCTGATGCTGCTCAGTCGACCGCGGGGTCAACCGGACGGTAGCGGAAGTGATTGCGGATGTGGTCGTTGAAAAAGCGGCCCTTGGCGAAGGCGGCTCGGAACTCGGCGAAGGTCTCCGGCGGCACATCCTCAAACTGGTAGCATTTGCCGCTGGCCACGAACCACACCGAGAGGGTCCTACGGTCCGGATCGTATTCCGTTTTGCGTATCGATGTGGAAGGCATGACGGTTCACGCCTTAGTTCGGCGCGGGAGAGCGCCAGCTTAAGAGTCGACGTCTGCGGCAGACGATGCTCATTCGTCTCGGGCGATAGTCGGCTGTGCCCTGGTCTTCAAGGACGCCCATACAGGCCTCGACCGCCTCCTTCCACTTGGGTCCCCGCTTGGTCCACTTCATGGGTTGCGCAGCGGCCCCCTCGACATTGGTGCAGACGTAGGTGAGCCCAAGTCGGTCGGTTTCGATATAGACCGGAGGGTGAACCAATGGAGAGCCATGACACCTCCTACTCAGGCGAGAGATACATCTCCGCCTCCTTAGCGGCAGCCACGAAAGCCTTTCGGATCACGTGAGGGTCAATCGGATCGCCCTCCAGTGCTGACAGGCAGAGGGTCCACGCCTTGTGCCAGTGAGGTCCTCTCCGGGTCCATGTCTTGAGCTGCTCAAGGGCTGCTCTCGCATTGTTGCAGCCATGCCTGACACCGTTCGTTTCAGACTTCACGAACACCGGAGGGACGAACCAAAGAGTTGCCATGGCACCTCCTACTCAGGCGATAGATACACGCTCGCCTCCCTGGCAGCCGCCTCAAAGGCTTGTCGGACCACTTGGGGCGACACTCTGCCCTCGAACGCGTCCACGCAGGATTGGACCGCCTTCGTCCACTTCGGGCCCTTTGTGTCCCACGCCATGAGTTCCTCAGCGGCTCCCTCGACGTGACTGACCCATGGCGCAGCTTAGGTCGGTCGGTCTTGACGTAGACCTGTGGATGCCGCGCGCCTCGGAGGAAGAGGACGCGGACCTATCGGAGGAGACTATCCAATCTTTCAGCTCAGCAAAGGAGGCAATGCTGCACGATTTGAACTTTTTAGCCCGCTCCGAAGTTCCATGCGGAAATAAAACGCCGTCTTCAACCAGCCCGGCTGGCCACCGACGCCCGCGCCCCGAGGGGAGTGGAAGGACGCGGGCTGACCGGATCGGAGGACTGAGACCCGATCTCTCAACACGGGGACCAGTGCTGCGCGATTCAAACGTCTTGACTCGGCCGGAGTTCCCGGACGGAAGACAAAAAAACCGCCGCACCTTTCGGCACGGCGGGCTTTCAGTCGTTCACCAGGCACGGGGTGTGGGCGGGGGGCATGTGCCCGGATCGTAGGAAATCCTACGCTCGCCAGCTGCATCGCGTCTACCAACCGACGGTTGGCCCGGTTGCTTGTTTGACAGACCCGCGCTTATGATGGCTGCTTAAATCGCCGATTGGGCCTTTTGCCGAGCGGCTCGTTGTGCGGGAGGGACGCGATGGGCCAGCAGGAGCAGTGGCAGCTGGAAGGCAGCGCCGCGGAACTCTACGAGCGCTACCTGGTCCCGGCAATCACAGCCCTGTGGGCTGCCGACCTGGTGGATCGTGCTGCGCCTCAATCTGGTGAGCGGGTTCTGGACGTAGCTTGCGGCACCGGCGTGGTGGCACGCTCGGCGGCCGAGCGTATGGAAAATGGGCAGGTCGTCGGCCTCGACATCAACACGGGCATGCTTGCCGTTGCTCGATCACTCCCGAGAGGCGCTGGACCGCGTATCGGCTGGCACGAGGGAAGCGCGCTCGAAATGCCGTTCCCTGACTCCACCTTCGATCTGGTTCTTTGCCAGCTCGGACTGCAGTTTTTCCCGGACCGGTCGAGTGCGCTACGTGAGATGTTCCGGGTGCTGGTGCCTGACGGCCGACTGGCCTTAAGCGTTTTCAGCGCTATTGAGCGCACTCCTGCGGCAAAGGCGCTGGCGGATGCCTTGGATCGACACCTCGGTCCAGGCGCTTCGGCAACGAAACGGTCCGAGCATTCACTCGCCGATGCGGACGAGCTTTACCGATTGGTGGCCGGGGCGGGATTTCGTCGGGTGACCATCCACACGACGACACAGAACATCCGATTCCCCTCGTCAAAAGAATATGTGCGACTACAGCTGGCAGCGACTCCGCAGGCTGGGCTGGTCAGCGGAATGGATGCCGGACAGCGGGACGCAGTCATCGCAGCGATCATGGGTGATGTAAGTTCCTCGCTGGCAATCTATTCAAATGGAGGAGAGCTGATGTTCCCCCAAGAGGCTCACGTCGTGCTCGCATGCAAATAGCGCAGCTGACTCTGCGGCATCCGGTGTTCAACAGCGTCCACGCCAGTGAGCCTAATTAGAGGAGGAGCGTAGCAAACCCTCCTCCTTGGCAGCAACCTCGAAGGCCTTCCGTACGTCGTCGGCTGTGCCCTCGCCTTCAATGCAGGCCTTAACCTCACTTGGGTCCCCGCTTGGTCCACTTCATGAGTTCCGCAGCGGCCTCCTCGACGTTGTTGCAGCCGTAGGTGAGCCCAGGTCGGTCCGTCTCGATGGAGACCGGAGGGTGATACCAGTGGAGAGTCATGATACCTCCTACTCGGGCGAGAGATATATCTCCGCCTCCTTGGCGGCAGCCACGAAAGCCTTTCGGATCACATGAGGGTCAATCGGATCGCCCTCCAGTGCCGACAGGCAGAGGGTCCACGCCTTGTGCCAGCAAGGCCGCCCTCTCCGGGTCCATCTCTTGAGCTGCTCAAGGGCTGCCCTCGCATTGTTGCAGCCATGCCTGACATCGTTCGTTTCAGACTTCACGAACACCGGAGGGACGAACCAAAGAGTTGCCATGAAGGAGGATGTAGGGCAGCTAAGGGGGTCGACGAGGTTGAGACGGCTGTGGTCGAGGCAGCCTTTGCCCAACACATCGAGCGGAACGTGCTGAAGCCGGTCGGGCTGAGCATGGACCAATGGATGGAACACATCGACGAGGCCGAGCTACCAGCCTTCAGGCGAGCAGCCGTCGAGGGCAACTGGCAGGCATTGATCAACCATGCTCGGGCCGCTGCAAAGATGCGGCTGGACTTGGGCATCTAAACTCCCCGGGCGGGGTCACTTCTAAGCCCCAAGGTGATGGCCCTGCCCGGGTTAGAACCGATTATAGCTCTGCGAACGGCGAGCGCCCGGATTTGCCGTTCGGGTATTTGAGGCCTATGCTTCGATATCGGCCGCCAGTGCTGCGGATGCAGCCGACAGTGAGAGGGTACGTGCTCTTGCCCGTCAGGGAGAGAGCCGTGTCCCAGTCCCTTCCTCGCAATCATGTGTTGAAAGCCCTCTCCCCAGAGGATTTCGCGCTGTTACGCCCGTCAATGCATCATGTCCAACTGAACCTCAAAGCCCAACTGGAGGTCCCGTATCAGTCAATCGAGCATGTGTATTTTCCAGAGGCGGGTATCGCTTCGGTGGTCGCCACCATGACTGGAGGGCGGCAAAGTGAAGTCGGGATCGTTGGCGATGGCATGACTGGCGTTGCCGTCATTCTCGGCCAAGACAGCTCTCCCAATGAGACCTATATCCAAGTCGCAGGCAATGGCTGGTGCCTGCCGGTTGAAAATCTTCGTCCTGTGATTGCAGAAAGCCAGTCCCTTCGCGCGTCGCTGCTTCGCTATGCCCACGCCTTCCTTGTCCAGTCGTCCCGGACGGCACTCGTCAACGGCCATTCCAAGATCGAGGAACGGCTGGCCCGCTGGTTGCTGATGGTCCACGACCGGACCGAAGGAAATAAAATCAACCTGACGCATGAATTTCTGGCGACCATGCTCGGCGCTCGGCGCCCCGGAGTTACCACCGCCCTCCAAATGCTTGAATATCGGGGGCTGGTTCACGCCAGGCGCGGCGAGATCACGATCGTCGACCGGGCCGGAATGATAAAACTCACACATGGCGCCTACGGCGACGAAGAGCAACGTCACTTCGGCCTGGCATCCGCCTGATTGTCCGATATCAGACATTAGCTCGAAAAAGCAACCTATGTTAGAGACTGCTTATAAATAGACGTTACACTGCCCACCCTGTTCTCGCCAAGGAGGGAGTGAGGAAACCGAGGGCATCGAGTGCGGTTGGCGCGTGGAGTGCTCTACTCGACGCGTGTACCTCAATCGCGCCGGAGCGAGAGGCAATGATGACAAGACAATCGTTTGTAACAGTACTTGTCGGGCCGAGCGAGTTACTCCGAGAAGGCCTTAGTCGAATCCTGGATGCGGCAAAGTTTCGTGTCCTTTTCTCTGTGGCTTGTGTTCACGATCTTCTGCAGAAGCCGCTAGCCCAGCACCGGTCCATCTTGCTCATCATAGATGTCGGCGGTACTGATGCGGATGCTGAATTCGCACAAATTGCAGAATTCAAAGCGATTTATCCGACCAGCCATGTCGTCGCGCTAGCCGATCACTGTCGATCGACCGATATAGTTTCAGCTTTTCGTGCGGGGGCAGACGGGTATTTAACAAAAGTCGCTGCTTACGACACCTTCATCAAAGCTATCGAATTGGTTATGCTAGGGCAGACGGTGTTGCCTGCCGAAACTTCAACGGCTATTCAAGAAATAAGGCATGATCTGAAACCTGACGCGGCAGCTGATGAGTTAACAAAGGTGGTTATTAACGTGGAGCATGAGGATCAAGAACCGTCAATTTTGTCAAATCGGGAAAACTGTATTCTACGCCGCTTAATCGAAGGGGAGTCTAACAAAGCCATCGCGCGCGAGATCAACATTGCCGAAGCTACGGTGAAGGTACACGTCAAGGCCATCCTCCGAAAGATCCGGGTCCGCAACCGTACACAGGCTGCAGTTTGGGCGATGAACCATGGCATGCTTACTCCCGCATCTGGCATTGCCCCGTCGGGGAGCGAAAAGATGGCAACTCAGCCGTTTCACAATATATCATCATTCGGGCTGGTGGATTCGCTCTTGCCAAAGCTTCGCCCTGATATGACGCTCCGCTATCAAGAACCATACGCTCAAATCATCCCCCGGCGATGGTAGCGAGCGGTGGAGACGGCATCGCAGGGGCGCATGAGGTGGACCCCGCCAGTGTTACTACCATTTTGAAGTTCAGGGCTTTATCAAAGTGGGCGAAGCAAAAATTACTTCTGGATTTTCGTTCAGCGAAGTGCGGATCGGAACGGTCGAGGGCGGAGAATCGGGGTTCTGGTGTGGAAATGCGACCAACTGGTGGCGGTCCTCACCCAGATCGACGAGGAAGCCTACTCGACGAAAGGCAAATGGTTTCTCGAGACGGGCTTCGGGCTGCTAAGCGGGCAGCACAACGAGCGGTGATCATGACCGATGCGCCCATTCGCGGAGTCCGATGGACATGATCTTCCAGGCTGGTCGACGAGCTTGTTCCTTGCGGCGCAGCAATGGATGACGATGTCGTCGTAGTCCTTGAAGATACGGTTGGAGAGCCAGTTGTCGCGCATGAACTGCCAGACGTTTTCGACTGGGTTCAGTTCCGGTGAGCGCGGCGGCAGGAACATCAGGGTGATGTTGTCCGGCACCTTCGGTTTCGGAGTCACATGCCATCCGGCCTGATCGAGGATGAGCACCGCATGCGCGCCGTCGTCGACGCTCCGGCTGATCTCGGCGAGGTGCTCCCGCATCGCCTCGGTATCGCAATAGGGCAGGACAAGGCCCGCGCCCTTTCCCTTCCGGGGGCAGATGGCCCCGCTGGTCGAACCAGTGGGGGAATTTCACACAATAGCTTTGCCAGTTGCTGCGAGTCCAGCAAGGCTCGGCAGGCGTTTCCAGTTCGGCGATGTCGCGAAGGCGCTCACCATATTGCGCCGCAAGCTGCCTCCGCCGCGTGAAGAGTGCGAGAAGCCGTTGCAGTTGCTCACGCCGATGGCAGCCTGCAGGTCAGTCAGGCGGTAATTGTAGCCGAGTTCAGGATAGCTCTCGTAGATCACCTGTTTCGAGCCATGCCGGACTGTGTCGGTAACGCTCATGCTGTGTTGGCCGACTAGCATGCATGACCTTGTCTCCTACTGCTCGGGGTAGGGTCACGCGTGATCCGAGTACTAGGCGACGTTTGCAATCCGACGTAGGCGCAGGCTTGAATGCAGCGCCGATCGCCCGGGAGAGTCTCAGTATAGCCCTATCCACGCCGTATTCTGGTCATGAAGGTTAGCATTATACCCCCAGATGAAATTTCTGGTTGTATAAGCGGAGTTTCATTAAGACGATAAATTATCGTTTATTGTCGATGGGTGTCCTTCGAGATACTTATAGTGATTAATATTTTAACTGGAGAAACACATGAAGTCGATGAATTCCGACAAGGGAATACTGAGGAAACACTCGGAAGGGTTGAACAACTCACGCGCGTCGACGGAGACAGCCGCGTCGAGCCCGACCTCGACCGTGACGACCGAGGCTCCCACTTCCACCGATTCCGCGTCGACGGCATCCACGGCTTCCACGTCGACGGAGACAGCCGCGTCGAGCCCGACCTCGACCGTGACGACCGAGGCTCCCACTTCCACCGCTTCCGCGTCGACGCCATCCACGCAGCCGGCGCAGGGTCTTACCCACACCACCACACCGATCCAATCGGAGTACGATGGCCAGGTGATTGAAAATCTTGACATCTACGTCACCAACGGGGACGCGGTCACGATTACGCACGACAATGTCATCCTGCGCAATTGTCGTATTCATCACGTCGAAGGCGACGGGGTGACGGTTTCGGGCGCAACCGGCGTCACGATCGAGAACACCGAGGTCATCAACGCCGACCCGCCGGCGGGAATCGACGCCGAGACGAGCCCGAACATCAACAACATCAACGCAGAAAACGCCGCGAACCTGACCGTTCAAAACACCACGGTGCGGGAAGGCTCGACCGGCATCTATCTCCTGAACTCGCCCGGCGCGGATCTTTCGAACGTCGATGGCTACAACTTCCATGGGCCCATGCCGCGCGGTCAGTTCGTCCAGTTCAACAACTCGGGCAATAGTTCGCTGACCGACTTCTATGCCGTCAACGAAGCCGGCAGTTCGCATCCTGAGGACATCGTCTCGGTCTATGGCAGCCCGAATACGACGATCTCTAACGGGGTGATCGACGGTAACAACTCCGTGACCGGCGTCGGCGTCATGTTCGAGAACGCATCAACCGGCGGCAGGGTGCAGAACGTTGACGCCATCCATCAGGGCAATGGCGCGTTCTCGTCCTACGCGAGCGATGTCACCTTCGATGACACGAGGTCGTTCGACGGTATCAACGAGGACCAGGGCCGCGGGCTGTCCTCGTCGAATGGACTGATCTGGAATGTCAGCTCCGGCGGGGTCAGCGTCCTGAACTCGAGCTACACCAACCCTGGCAATCCCAACAACATCATTTGGGACAAGTCAAAGGCGGTCGTAGCCGACGTGCACGAGGATGCCGCCGCCACCCCAATGGCACACATCGATAACCAGTTCGCCTGGGACTACGCAGTCTGAACGGGCGGGGGGGGGGGGGGGGGGGGGGGGGGGGGGGGGGGGGGGGGGGGGGGGCGGGGGGGGGGGGGGGCGGGGGGGGGGGG